>SFHN01000147.1 GCA_004555635.1 [Eubacterium] saphenum | reverse complement strand
CAAGGACAATCCCGTGTTCAAGAGAATTGTCGAGGCATATCAGACGCAGGACACTATCGACATCTACAACAACGAATTCAAAGGCTTCTTTGTTCCCGCGTGGACGCTTGAATGATTACACTAAAATGAGGTGAACCGTATGAGTATTTTCAACAAGCTTTATGACATTATCGCAGATAGCAGCAGGGTTGTCCTCGGCGAAATCGAGGGCAAGTACCTCACAGACACCCTCGGCAGACTGAAAGGAACAGCCGCTGCGCTTGTTTTCCCTGTTTTCACGGAAGAAGTGAGCGGGGTGATGAAATTTGCTCATACGAACGGTATTCCTGTAACTCCGCGCGGCGCGGGCACAAATCTTGTCGGAAGCACCGTTCCGCACGGCGAGGGAATAATCCTTGACCTGTCGAAGATGAACAGGGTTCTCGAAATCGACCGCAATACGTTTACGGCAGTAGTCGAGCCGGGCGTTGTGCTTCAGGATTTTCAGCAGCTTGTTGAAAGCGAGGGGCTGTTCTACCCGCCCGACCCCGGCGAGAAAACCGCAACGATAGGCGGAAACATCTCAACAAACGCGGGCGGAATGAGAGCCGTGAAATACGGCGTAACACGCGACTATGTGCGGGGGCTTGAGCTTGTTCTAGCGGACGGCAGGATAATCACCGTCGGCAGCAAAAACGTCAAGGACGCGAGCGGGCTTTCGCTGAGGAATCTTATTGTCGGCTCGGAGGGAACGCTTGCGGTTATCACAAAGTGCATTCTGAAGCTTGTTCCGAAGCCAGAAGCGTCGCTTTCGGTGCTGGTTCCGTTCGGCGACCTGCAAACGGGTATCTCAGCGGTTATAGAAATAATTCAGGCGAATGCAAACCCTACGGCGATTGAGTTTGCCGAGCGCAGCGTTATCGAGCTTGGCGAAAAGTTCACGGGGATAAGCTTTCCTTTCCCGCAGGCAAGGGCGTACATCATACTCACGTTTGATGGGAGAAAGAGAACCGTCGAGGACAGCGCCGCTCTTGTAAAGGAAGTCGCTCTGAAAGCGGGCGCGCTTGATTTTCTGGAGCTTTCCGACCCGACAGTCGCGGCGGATGTGTGGCGCGTGCGCGGGTGCCTTGTAAAGGCGGTTGAAGCTGTATCGGAGCAGGAGCCTGTTGACCTTGTCGTACCGATAGACAAGACCGCTGAGTTTATCAGTTTCGTGCATAAAACCGAAGCGGAAACAGGCGTTCAGATGGTTGCTTTCGGACACGCAGGCGACGGAAACGTTCACCTTTGCATTGTCCGCGGGGAAAGAAGCGAGGAACAATGGGAAAACGACCTGCACGGCGCAATGACTACGGTATACGGAAAAGCATATTCCCTCGGCGGGCTGACCTCGGGAGAGCACGGCATAGGCATTGCAAAGCGCCCGTATTACCTGAAGCAAACTGACCCTGCAGCTCTCGAAGTAATGCGCTCGATTAAGTCTGCACTGGACGAAAAGCACATTCTTAACGACCACATATCCTATCTAGCCTAAGGGGGAAAAGAAATGAGAAAACTATCCGACCGCACCGCAGGCTTTACCGATTCGGTAATACGCAGAATGACGAGAATTTCAAACAGTTTCGGCGCAGTAAACCTGTCGCAGGGCTTCCCCGACTTTGACACTCCTAAGGCGATTACAGACCGCCTTGCACAGCTTGCCGCGGAGGGACCTCATCAGTACGCGATAACGTGGGGCGCGCAGAATTTCCGCGAAGCCCTTGCCGAAAAGCAGACGCATTTTATGGGCAGGCGTATTGACCCTAACAGCGAAATAGCAGTCACCTGCGGAAGCACAGAGGCGATGATGGCGGCGATGATGACCGTTGCAAATCCCGGGGACAAGGTGATTGTGTTCTCGCCGTTTTACGAAAACTACGGCGCGGATACTATCCTTTCGGGCGCAGAGCCGATTTACGTTCCGCTTGTACCGCCGGAGTTCAGCTTTGACCCCGAAGTGCTTGAAAACGCTTTCAAGCAGAACCCTGCGGCGATAATCCTCTGCAATCCCTCAAACCCCTGCGGAAAGGTTTTCACCGAGGAGGAGCTTACGATAATAGCCGACCTCGCGAAGAAATACGACGCCTACGTCATTACCGACGAGGTTTATGAGCATATCGTTTATGCGCCGCACAAGCACGTCTATATGGCTTCCCTGCCCGGTATGTGGGAGCGCACAATCAGCTGCTCGTCGCTGTCGAAAACCTACTCGATAACAGGCTGGCGGCTGGGGTATGTTATCGCGCCCGCAGAAATCACCGACGTTGTACGAAAGGTACACGACTTCCTCACGGTAGGCGCTGCCGCGCCGCTTCAGGAAGCGGCTGTTGTCGGGCTGAAATTCGGCGACGACTACTACCACGCCTTGCAGGCGGAATACACCGAAAAGCGCGAGCTGTTTCTGAACGGGCTTGACGCTCTCGGCATTAAGCACACAAATCTGCAGGGCGCATACTACGTTCTCCTTGACATCTCGGAGTTCAAGGGGTATAAAAACGACGAGGAGTTCTGCGTTAAGCTTGCGGAAAAGGTGGGTGTAGGCGCTGTTCCCGGTTCAAGTTTCTTCAAGGAAGAGGAAAACCGTTACATAAGAATGCACTTCGCCAAGCGAAACGAAACGCTGAACGAAGCTCTGAGCAGGCTCGAAAGCCTGCGCAGTAAAATGTAAGAAAGAAAAGCCCTCTTATGGTTTTATGCCATAAGAGGTTTCTTGCTTTTGGGGGAGATTTTCGAATTTTCTGCAACCAAGTGCAGGAAAAAGGTGTTTAATAGGGTGAGGAACGTTAACGCCCCACATCAACCGAAAGGAAAAACAAATATGAACGATGATGAAATAATCCGGCTATACCTTAACCGTGATGAATCCGCCATCAAGTATACATCGGAGAAATACGGCGCACGGCTGAGATGTGTTGCGCAGAATATCCTGAACGATATTCCCGCAGCGGAGGAGTGTGAGAACGACACATACCTGCAAGCGTGGAATGCAATACCACCCTCGGAGCCGCGGGGATATTTCTACCCGTTTCTGGCGCGGATAGCGCGAAATCTTGCGCTTAACATCTGCCGCAGCAACAGCAGACTTAAACGCGCCGCAAAAATTGTGGAGCTTTCGCAGGAGATGGAGCAATGCATTTCTTCGCCCGACGACGCGGAAAGCCGTCTTGACAACGAGCTTCTGGGAGAGGTCATAAGCCGATTTCTCACAGAGCAGTCCGCTGAAAAGCGCTGCATATTTCTGCGCCGCTACTGGTTTCTTGACAGCATTTCGGCGATTGCAAAGCGTTACGGCATAAGCGAAAGCAAGATTAAGACAATTCTTTTTCGGTTAAGAGAAAAGCTGAGAGATTATCTCGTCAAGGAGGGCTACGAACTATGAGAGGAAAAGACCTGCTGGAAAAAATGGTATATATCCGACCCGATATGATTGAGGAGGCAGAACGCGCGCAGAAAAAGCACTTCTTCATCGGACCGATTTGCGCTGCCGCTTCCGTTTTGGTGGTGGGAGCAATAGGCTTGATATCGCTTAACGGCGGGATAAATCCGCAGCCCGGCGTCACCGAACCGCAGCCTAGCACCATCGACCCGCAGCCTAGCACTTCAGACCCGCAGCCTAGTACCACCGACCCGCAGCCGGAAAAGGATTACAGCAATCTACCGATTATTTCACCCGGCGAGGTTATCGGAGCTTATGGCTTTGAGGGGTATAATGTGTATGATATTTCGGAGCTTGTCGGACAAAGCTACCTTGACGGAAAGCCCGCCCCCGAAACACTACCTGTTTTCAAAAATCACTACGCCGAAGCCGACGTTGAGCAAATGAAGCAGGAAATTCTTGAAGCCGCAGAAAATCTCGGGCTGGATACAGATACGCTTGAGATAACCGACGACGCGCCGAGTGAATCTGCCATAGAAAAAATGAAGGAAGCCTTTGGCGGTGGGGAAATTCCGCCCGAGTATCTGCTTCCGTCTATGGTTGAAGCGGAGCAAGGCAGATATCGTATCACCTATACTATCGGCGGCACGCTTGACGTAAAACTTACCGAGCCGGAGAAAATGCCCGACGGTCTATGCTGCAAGCCATATGAAAGCACACCCGAGCAGCTTCTAAAGGCGGGAGAATATCTTGCCGA
>SFHN01000146.1 GCA_004555635.1 [Eubacterium] saphenum | reverse complement strand
ATTCTTCGCCCGCTTGCGGAGCACGAAAAAATGACCCAGCTCGAGATTGTGAAAAATACTGGACTAAAGCCGCCCACTATCTCCATAACGCTGAAAAGTATGGAGCAGGCGGGGCTTGTCATTCGCGAGAAAAGCGGAAGAGACCGCCGCGAAACCTATGTCCGCCTTTCCCCTAAGGGCAAAAAGCTGTGCAAAAAGGCGGCAGAAGCGGAAAATGCCGCGGCTGAAAAGTTGCTTTCGGGCGTAAGCGAAGAAGAGCTTGAAGCGTTTCTTTTGGTTCTCGGAAAGATAAACGATAATATGAAATGATTTTGTGAGGGGAGCTTTCTGCTTCCCTTGCCTTGTTTGTGCAGCATAATACATCTTGTGCTATAATCCAAAAACATCAGGAGATAAAAATGAACATCACAGAACGTCTTTCGGCGCTTCGCAAAGCGCTTTCTGACAGCGGCGCACACGCTTGTGTTATCCCAACGCAGGACAGCCACGGCTCGGAATATGTCTGCGGGCATTTCAAGCTGCGGGAGTATTTTTCGGGCTTTGACGGCTCGGCGGGAACTCTCGTTGTGACGCTTGACAAAGCCGCGCTATGGACTGACGGAAGATATTTTCTTCAGGCACAGGAGCAGCTTTTCGGCAGCACAATAACCCTGATGAAAGAGGGCGAGGACGGCACACCGTCGGTTGAAGCCTACCTTTGCGAAAATCTCAGCGCGGGAATGACTGTTGCCTTTGACGGCAGGACGGTAAGCTATGCAAAGGCTCGCGCGATGGAAAAGCGCCTATGCGAAAAGGGCATAAGCGTATTACTGCGCGATATCGCAGGCGAAGCGGCGGAAAACCGCCCGCCGCTTCCCGCAGAGCCGGTGTGGGAGCTTCCGCCTGTGTATGCGGGGCAGTCCCGAAAAGTGAAGCTTGCGCGTATCGCCGACGGGATAAAGAAGCACGGCGCTGACGGCTGCGTGATATCCGCGCTTGACGAAATCGCTTGGGCGCTTAATCTGCGCGGCAATGATATCGCATACAATCCCGTTTTTCTCGCGCATCTGCTGTTTGTTGACAACTCTGTAACGCTGTTTGCAAACGCCGCGTCATTCTCCACTGACATCGTGTCAGAACTTAACGCAGACGGCGTTGTTCTGCGGGATTATAACGAGGTCTATCGGGATTTGGAGAGTTATCCTGCGGGAAAAACGCTGCTTGCCGACCCCGAAAAAACAAACTGCCTGCTCCTAAAATCGCTTAACAAAGCGTCGCGCCTTGTCGAAAAGCCCGACATAATCGCCCCGATAAAAGCGGTGAAAAACTCCGCCGAAATAGACGGAGAGCGCGCCGCGCATATTAGGGACGGCATTGCTGTCACGAGGTTTATGCGCTGGCTTAAGGAAAACGTTTCGAGCGGGGAAATCACCGAGCTTTCTGCTGCCGAAAAGCTGGAGCAGCTTCGCCGTGAGCAGGAAAACTACCTCGGGCAGAGCTTTGACCCGATAATCGCATACGGCGCTCACGGCGCAATCGTGCATTATTCCGCAGACGAAAAGTCGAACGCCGCTTTGCTGCCAAAGGGTCTTGTGCTTTGCGACACGGGTGGGCATTACCTCGACGGAACAACCGACATTACTCGAACAATCGCTCTTGGCGAGCTTACCGACGAGGAGAAGAAGTGCTTCACGCTTGTGCTGATGGGGCATCTTAACCTTGCTTCTGCCTGCTTTTTGCAGGGCACCCGCGGCTCCAACCTCGACTACACCGCGCGCGAACCGCTGTGGCGAAACGGTCTTGACTACCTCCATGGCACGGGACACGGCGTTGGCTTTGTGCTTAACGTCCACGAATGCCCGCCGCGTATTCACTGGCGCGTCAGAAGCGGCGCTACGCAAAACGACGAGCTTTTCGCGGGTATGATTTTCTCCGACGAGCCGGGATTTTACGCTGCAGGCAAATTCGGAATACGCCACGAAAATCTTTTGCTGTGCAAAGAACAGCGTACCACCGAGTACGGAAAATTCCTATGCTTTGAAACGCTGACGCTTGTGCCGTTCGACCTTGACGCGGTTGATATATCGCTTATGTCTGACAGAGAGCGCGGGCTTCTCAACAGCTATCACAAGCGCGTTTTCGATACGCTGTCGCCCTATCTTTCCGATGACGACAGAGCTTTTTTGGAAAAAGCCACCCGCAAAATCTAAACTTAGCCCGAGAAAATCTCTCGGGCTTTTATTTTGATGTATTGATTTATGAGAAAAAATATTGTATAATAAAGGAAACGGCGGATTTGGTTTTGAAAGGGATTAGTATGAGCTATAAGATTTTGATAATCGAGGACGATAAAAACATCAACGAAATGGTTTCCTCATTTCTGCGGCAGAATGGTTTTGACACTGTGTCAGCGCTAAACGGGTTGTCAGCTTCGTCGCTGCTGAAAAAGCAGGACTATTCGCTTGTGCTGACCGACCTTATGCTCCCCGACAGAAGCGGCGAGGAGCTTATCGCGGAACTTCGCTCATATTCGGATATCCCCGTTATTGTGCTTTCGGCTAAGTCAATGCTGGAAACGCGGCTTGAGGTGCTTCGCCTTGGCGCTGACGATTACATACTCAAACCGTTTGACTTAAACGAGGTGCTGGTGCGCATTCAGGTTGTGCTTCGCAGAAGCGCGGCGCAGCAGACGGGTGAGGTTCTCTCCTGCGGGGAGCTACGCTTATCGCCGTCGGAGCACACCGTAACCTACTGCGGTGAAAAAATACCACTCACCGCAAAGGAACTTATGCTTTTGCAGCTTCTGATGGAGTATCCCGCAAAGGTATTTTCAAAGGCTAATCTTTATGAGTCCGTCTGGAACGAGGACTATTTTATCGAGGATAATACAATAAACGTCCACGTCAGCAATCTTCGCTCAAAGCTGAAAAAAGCGACGGGCTTTGACTATATCGAAACCGTCTGGGGAATCGGCTACCGATTTAAGGAGAATTGATGGAAGCGCTAATAATTATTATAGCGATACTTGCGCTGCTGCTGTTGATTGAAACGCTGCGGCTGCTTGCGCTGAAGCACGAAATGCGGCAGATAAAACGCGAGCTAAAGGCAACCCGCGATAAATCCTATAACCGACAGCTTACAGTGTCGCTTTTCGACCGCGACTTAAGTGAGATGACCGCGGAGATGAACCGCAATCTCGCTTATCAGAAGCAGCTTAAGCTTCAGACGGAGCAGGCAGAGCGCACCCTGAAGCAGTCTGTATCCGATATTGCGCACGACCTGCGAACGCCGCTCACCGTGATAAAGGGCAATCTCCAGCTTCTAGGAACGGAGGAACATATGTCGCAGCGCGGCGCGGAGCAGCTTTACTTATGTATAAAGAAATCCGATGAAATGAAGCAGATGGCAGACGACTTTTTTGAGCTTTCGGTGCTTGAAAGCGACAGCACACCCGTAAATCTGCAAACCGTAAATGTGGCAAATCAGCTTGTGCAGCTTCTTGTCGATAACGAGGCGGTTATTCGTATGAAAGGGCTGTCGCCCGAGGTTATTCTTCCCGAGCGCACGGTTTTTGCGCGCGCGGACGAAGGGCTTTTGCAGAGAATGCTCGAAAACCTGCTTAACAACGTTCTGAAATATGCGTGCGGTTCGTTTACCGCCGAGGTAAAGGAAACTGCTGAAAACCGCTTGCGTATCTGCTTTTCAAACGAAGTCGGCGGTGTAATGCCCGATGCTTCGCGGTTGTTTGAGCGCACCTACCGCGCCGACAAAGCGCGAAACGGCAGCGCGGGGCTTGGGCTGTACATCGTGAAGCTGCTTGCGCAAAAGCAGAATGCTTCCGTCGGCGCAGAGGTAAGCGGAAACACTCTTACTTTATGGATAGAATTAGACGCGGAGAGGTAGTCAGCCACTTCTCCGCAAATTTTTTTGAAATCATAAATTTCTTAAGAATTTCTTTATATTTGTACTTTACAATAGAGCTATAAACCACAAGGAGGTTAGCTATGTCAGAGATTTTGATTGATGTACAGGGTCTTAGCAAGCAATATATGAAGAAAAAGGCTGTATCGGACGCTTCTTTTCAGATAAAGGAGGGAATGATATGCGGTCTTATCGGACCTAACGGCGCAGGAAAGACAACCATTATGAAAATGCTCGGCGGACTTGTGCTGCCGACGGAGG
>SFHN01000145.1 GCA_004555635.1 [Eubacterium] saphenum | reverse complement strand
AAACCTTCATCAGTCTTGCAAGGCAGAGGTCAACGCTCTCCATAGCGATAATGGTTGCGGGCATACTTCCCGTATGGCCGACCATATCGCCGTTCGGGAAATTGCAGCGGAGGAAGTCATACTCACCGCTTCTGATAGCTTCGATAAGCTTATCGGTGATTTCGGCGGACTTCATCCACGGGCGCTCGTCAAAGGAAACGTTGTCGGAGGGTATCTCAACGTAGGTTTCAAGCTCCTCGCTGAACTTGCCGCTCTTGTTTCCGTTCCAGAAGTAGGTAACGTGGCCGTACTTCTGCGTTTCGGAGATTGCGTACTGCTTCATACCCGCCTTAACGAATACCTCGGACATCGTGTTTGTAATCTCGGGGGGATTTACGAGGAAGCGGCGCGGCAGCTTGAGGTCGCCGTCGTACTGAAGCATACCTGCGTAGCATACGTCGGGCTTAGGACCTCTGTCGAAGTGGTTGAACTCCTCCATATCGAACGCCATAGACAGCTCGATTGCGCGGTCGCCGCGGAAGTTGTAGAGGATAACGCTGTCGCCGTCAACAATTCTGCCGACGGGCGTGCCGTTTTCGCCGATAACAAACGGAGGGAGGTCCTGGTCAACAAGACCGGTTTCCTCACGGAGGGTGTTGTACGCCTCAAGTGCGGAAGCAAACTGTCTGCCCTCGCCCTTAACGTGGGTCTTCCAGCCAAGCTCAACCATCGGCCAGTCAGCCTGATAGCGGTCCATAGTCACCTTCATACGTCCGCCGCCCGAAGCGATTCTGCCGTCGAATGTTGCGTCGTTAAGCTCTGCGAAAACCTTCTCGAGCTGCTCGATATAGATTGCGCCGGTGGTGGGGGGAACGTCGCGTCCGTCAAGCAGAGCGTGAACGCGCACTCTCTTTACGCCCTCGCTCTTTGCCTTCTTTACCATATCAATGAGGTGGGAGATGTTAGCGTGAACGTTGCCGTCGGAAAGAAGTCCGATGAAGTGAAGCGTGGAGTCCTTTGCCTTAACGTTGCCGACAACCTCCTGCCAAGCCTCGGAAGCGTACATCTTTCCGCTTTCGATGGACTCGTTTACGAGCTTTGCGCCCTGCGAGTAAATCTGACCGCAGCCGATTGCATTGTGACCAACCTCGGAGTTGCCCATATCGTCGTCTGTGGGAAGTCCGACAGCGTCGCCGTGCGCCTTCAGGCGTGTGTTGGGACAGTTTGCGAGAAGCCAGTCAAGAGTAGGCGTGTTTGCCTCGGTAACAGCGTCGCCAAGACCTGTCTTGGAAAAGCCGACGCCGTCCATAACTACCAATAAAACGGGTTTTGCCATAGTATTCATTATCCTTTCGAGAAATTGTTTTCCTTTTCGCCGAAGCGCATAACGCAGTACGCGCAGGGCAGAAGCGCCAATCCTGCCGCAAGGAAAATCAGCAGGAACGTATCAATAAACTGAACGGAGTTTTCGTGAAATCCCGCAAGATAAACAGCGTTAGCGCCGTTTACTCTGCCGACAACGACCGAGTAATATACGCAGGATATTGCCTTAGTCAGCCTGTCCGCAAGGAATGTGCATATGCAGAACACCGTTGTCAGCACACCAAGGGTGGCGGACACTGCTCCGCCGACTTTTTTGCGGAGCGAAAAATTCAGCCATACCGACAGCGCAAACGTTCCGACCACCGCAAAAACGACTGCCGGCGAAATAATCGGCTCTAGCTGCTCGATTTCCTCGAGGGCGCCGAAAATGCGCCATATCGGCTTCTGAAACACATACCCCGCCATAAACAGCACGGCATAAATCCCGTGCAGGATAAGCGAAGCGTTAAGCAGCGCGCTTGCGGTCTTTTTGGAGTTCAACAAAATCTCCCCTTTCGTAAATAGGCGGTATTAGGCTGTGCCTTTCTCAATAAGGGAAAAGGCACAGCGGCTAAACACGCAGTTTATCAGCCGTTCTCGGCAGCCTTGATGATGGTGGTGAAATCAGCCGCCTTGAGGGAAGCGCCGCCGATAAGTCCGCCGTCAACGTTCTTCTTGGAAACCAGCTCAGCCGCGTTGCCCGCATTCATAGAGCCGCCGTACTGAATTGTAACAGCCTCTGCAACGTCAGCGCCGTAAAGCTTTGCAAGAGTTGCACGTATAAACGCGCAAACCTCCTCTGCCTGCTCTGCGGTAGCGGTCTTGCCGGTGCCGATTGCCCAAACAGGCTCGTATGCGATAACGCACTTCTTGAGGTCGTCTGCGGAAATCGCGAAGAAGTCAAGCTTAATCTGACGAGCGATAACCTCCTCGGTGATGTTGCACTCGCGCTCCCAGAGAAGCTCGCCTACACATACGATGGGCTTAAGACCTGCTGCGAGAGCTGCCTTGGTTCTCTTGTTTACGGTTTCGTCGGTTTCGCCGAAGTACTGACGGCGCTCGGAGTGACCGAGTACAACGTACTCAACGCCCATCTCTGCGAGCATATCAGCGGAAATCTCTCCCGTGAAAGCGCCGCTCTTCTCAAAGTGGCAGTTCTCTGCGCCAATCTTGATGTTGGTGCCTGCGGTTGCCGCGAGAGCGGTTTCGAGGTTCGTGAAAGGAACGCAGGCTACAATCTCAACGCCCTTTACGTCAGCTACCAGCGGCTTCAGCTCCTCAAGCAGAGCCTTCGCCTCGGGGCGGGTCTTGTTCATCTTCCAGTTGCCTGCGATAATTGCTTTTCTTGCTGCCTTGTTCATTGTAATGTTCTCCTTAATAATTATTCATTTCTCAAAGAATAGGGCAGATTTCTCTGCCCTATCCGACTGTAATGTTTTGTGATTACTTGTCCTGAATAGCGTCGATGCCGGGCAGACCCTTGCCTTCGAGGTACTCGAGAGAAGCGCCGCCGCCGGTAGAGATGTGGCTCATCTTGTCAGCGTAGCCGAGGTTGATTGCCGCAGTAGCAGAGTCGCCGCCGCCGATAATGGTGGTTGCGTCAGCAGCCGCGAGAGCCTCGCAAACAGCAACGGTACCCTTCTTCAGAATGGGGTTCTCGAATACGCCCATCGGGCCGTTCCAAACAACGGTCTTTGCGGACTTTGCAGCGTCAGCAAACAGCTCCATAGTCTTGGGACCGATATCAAGACCCATCATATCTGCGGGAATCTTGTCGGAATCAACAACAGAAACCTCGATAGGAGCGTCGATGGGGTCGGGGAAGCTCTTTGCGATTGTTGTATCAACGGGGAGCAGAAGCTTCTTGCCGAGCTGCTCTGCCTTTGCAATCATATCCTTGCAGTAGTCAATCTTCTCGTCGTCAACGAGAGATGTGCCAACCTCATAGCCCTTTGCCTTGAGGAAGGTGTATGCCATACCGCCGCCAATGATGAGCGTGTCGCACTTCTCGAGGAGGTTGGAAATAACGTTGAGCTTATCTGCAACCTTTGCGCCGCCGAGGATAGCAACGAAGGGACGAACGGGGTTCTCAACCGCGTTGCCGAGGAAGTCGATTTCCTTGTTCATAAGGTAGCCGACAGCGGTTTCCTTAACGAACTTGGTAACGCCTACCGTGGAAGCGTGCGCTCTGTGGGAAGAACCGAATGCGTCCATAACGAAAACCTCATTGTGAACGAGGTCAGCAAGCTCCTTGGAGAAGCCCTCGCCGTTCTTGGTTTCGTCTGCGCCGCGGAAACGTGTGTTCTCGAGGACAACGATTTCGCCCTCGCCCATAGCTGCAACGGCAGCCTTTGCGTTCTCGCCTACTACCGTGTCATCGGGAGCGAAGGTAACCTTAGCGGAAACAAGCTCTGCAAGTCTGTCAGCGGCAGCCTTGAGAGAGAACTTTGCCTCGGGGCCGTTCTTCGGCTTGCCAAGGTGGGAGCAAAGAACAACCTTTGCGCCGTTCTCGGTCAGCTTGTTGATAGTGGGAAGCGCTGCGGTGATTCTGTTGTCGTTGGTAATCTTGCCGTCCTTCATAGGTACGTTGAAATCAACGCGCACGAGGACATACTTGCCCTTTACGGACAGGTCTTCTACGTTCTTCTTGTTGAGTGTGCTCATTTTTTGTATTTCCTTTCGTAATGAATTATTGAACAGCATTTTGTTCGAGCGGCAGACATACGCTTTCCGAAAAAACGCACAGTGCCACCCTTTGACTGCCTACACAATTATTGTACAATATTTTAAAGATTTTTTCAAGTGTTTTTTCAGAAAATTTGTTAATTTTTTAATTATCGTTTAAGCCATTGCAAT
>SFHN01000144.1 GCA_004555635.1 [Eubacterium] saphenum | reverse complement strand
TCTTTTTTTCAAGGGCTGTCATAAATTTATTTTAACAAATTTCCGAAAAGTTTTCCGCGTGATTTTGGCGAATATGACGGCATATCACAGGAAACGAGAATGGTATCCTCGCCGATAACCTCGATATCGCACCACTTTACGCTGATATCCTCCTCCCTGCCGAAAAGCCCGAAGAAGCGCGCTCTGCCGAACACAATGAGCCTGCAAATTTTCGCGGTGCAGCTGTCGAATTCTACGTCGTCGGGGAATCCTATGCGGCAGCCGCTTTTTATATTGATAATCTCCTTGCACCTTATGTCGTTAAAGCTGTAAACCATACAAATCACCTCGTAAAACAAGTTTATGGCGTACATATTGAAATAATTCCGGAGATTTTGGCGGGAGCGGGAATAATTCGGGGCAGAGGTGCTGTTAAAATGAAAACGGCAGGAGCCTTACAGTCCCCGCCGTTGTGATGAAGTTATGCAACCGTTGCGCCCAACAAAAGGCGGAATAGCCCGTCGGAGCACCCGACCCGACTACTTTTTCGCAAGCGAAAGCGCGTACTCCGCAGCGCGCGAAAGCGAGCCCTGCTCAAACCGCGACGTGTCCTCGCCGTTCGGGTTTTCCGCAAAATCCGGCACGAAGAACACCTTCATTCCGACGCTCTCCGCAGCCAGCATATCCTCGCTGATGTTGTTCCCGACCATAAGACAGTTCTCGGGCGCTTCCCCGATTTTCGTGAGTATTTCCTCGAAATACTTCGGGTTCGGCTTGCAGTAGGTGCTGTTGTCGTAGTGAGTGATAAGCTCGAAATCATCAGCCGAAAGCCCAACCCACTTCATTCTCGTCAGCACGCCGTTCTCGGGGAAAATCGGGTTTGTCGCAAGAATAACCCGCAGCCCCGCTGCTTTAAGCTCGTCGATAATCCCCTTGACATCGGGTATGTACTTTAAGCAGGCGCGCGCATTGTCGAACTCCTCAAGGTAAAACGCGTCGCAAAGCGGCTTAGCATCGGGCATTCCGACATTCAGCGCGTTGAAGGTTTCCCAGAAGCGCTCGGAGTTCGGCTTTGTGCCGTCGTTCTTAATCATCGCGCCGGTTCCCGCCCAGACGGCTTTTACCGTGCTGTCGGGTTTATAGCCGAGCGGAGCAAGCTTCTTGCAAAGCTCGCCGAAATACATCTTTACGAAATCCTCCTGCTCAAACGGAAGCAGCGTTCCGTCAAGGTCAAATAATACGGTTGTAATCACGGGGCGTTTCCCTTTCTTATGCTTTTCGTGCTTTTCCCTCATATCCTTTTGCTTTTGCAGCTTCGCCTCATACGCTGACCAAGCCTCCTCGTCGCAGTCGTAGATTGTCCTGCTGACGGTAAAGTTCCCCTCGGAAATCTTCTTGCAGGTCAGCTTTACGAGAAAATCGCCGTGCTCCTTGCAGGAAGCAATCGTTGACTTCTTCCCGCCGCCGAAGTACACCCAATCGCGGTTTTCAAGGATATTCTCGCACCTCGGGCAGACCGCGTCGCGCACGCGCTTGTCATCATTCATTTTGCGGTTGTCCGAAACGTTTCGGATAACGTCCTTTCGCAGCGCGGTTTTTACCCTTGCGGCAAGTGCGGGGTACATCTCAAGCCCCTTTTTCATATCCAGCTTTTTCAGCACCTCATAGGTGAACCACGCGTCGTTCATAGCGTCGTGCGCCTGCGCGTCAAGCGGTATTCCGAGCCGCTCCGCAGCGTCGCCGAGCGCGCACTGAACCCGCTCGCTGTCCACCTGCTCGCGGTAGATAAGCTGAAGGTTGACATAGTCCGCGCCGAAATCGTGCGGCAGCCCGTGAAGCCGAAGATTGTCCGCGAGCATATTTATATCGTCAAAGCCCCACGTCACAAAGCGGAAATCCTCTCCGCACCACTCCGAAAGCCGCCGAAACGCCACGGGAAAGCGCTCTCCGCAGCCGAGCTGCGCGTTTGTAATACCCGTTATCTTCTGAACGTGCTTGTTCATTTTCTTGTAATACTTCGGGCAGACGTTTATCTTTATCTTATCGACAAGGTTGAAGTTTTCGTCGGTCTTTACCGCGCCAATCTGTATAATCTCGCCGCTCAGGAGCACCGGCGACTGCACCATCATCTGCGGAGATAGCGCCTGATTCCACTCCATATCTATTATTACATAGTTCAATGAGTATACCTCCAAAACAGTCTGCGTGCGCCGAACATCACAGCATAAGCGAGCCGCCGATTTTATCCTTGCGCCACTCAACGAACTCGTCGTAGCTTCCCATACGGTCGAGGCAGCCGTTTTCGGTTATCTCGATGATACGGTTTGCTGCGGTTTCAAGGATTTCGTGGTCGTGGGTCGCAAAGAGAATGTTCCCCTTGAACTCGGAAAGTCCGTTGTTTACCGCGGTAATGCTTTCGAGGTCGAGGTGGTTTGTCGGGCGGTCAAGCATAAGCACGTTGCTCTGAAACAGCATCATTCGCGAGAACATACAGCGCACCTTTTCGCCGCCCGAAAGCACGTTTACGGGCTTGAACACGTCGTCGCCCGAGAACAGCATTCTTCCGAGGAAGCCGCGCAGGTAGCTTTCGGTTTCGTCCTTGGAATACTGACGCATCCAGTCGATTATCGACAGGGTGCAGTCATTGAAGTAGGCGCTGTTGTCGTTCGGGAAGTAGCTTACGGAGGTTGTGCTGCCCCACTTGTACGCGCCCTCGTCAGGCTCAACCTCGCCTGCGAGAATCTTGAACAGCGTCGTCACCGCAATCTCGTTTGCGCCGACAAAGGCAATCTTGTCGCCCTTGTTTACGGTAAAGCTCACGTTGTTAAGCACCTTCACGCCGTCAACCGTCTTGGACAGACCCGTTACCTGAAGGATGTCCTTTCCGACCTCGCGCTCGATGTCAAAGCCGATATACGGATACTTTCTCGAAGAAGCGGGAAGTTCCTCCACGGTCAGCTTGTCGAGAAGCTTTCTGCGCGAGGTTGCCTGCCGCGACTTTGATTTGTTTGCGGAGAAGCGCGCGATAAATTTCTGAAGCTCCTTTATCTTTTCCTCGGCGCGCTTGTTCTGCTGCTTTATCATACGCTGAATAAGCTGCGAGGACTCATACCAGAACTCGTAGTTTCCGACATACATCTTTATCTTTCCGTAGTCGATATCGACGATATGTGTGCAGACGTTGTTCAGGAAGTGGCGGTCGTGGGACACGACGATAACCGTGCCGAAATACTCCGCGAGGAAGTCCTCCAGCCACGCGATTGCGTCAACGTCGAGGTGGTTTGTAGGCTCGTCCATCAGGATAATCTCGGGGTTTCCTTTACCTTTTCGTTACCCGTCAGCGAGGACATCTGCTGATACAGTATCTCCTCGGGAAGCCCCAAGCCCTGTATAAGCTTTGAAGCGTCGCTTTCCGCCTCCCAGCCGTTAAGCTCTGCGAACTCTCCCTCGAGGCGCGAAGCGGTTTCGCCGTCCTCCTCGGAAAAGTCCTCCTTGGCATAGAGCGCGTCCTTTTCCTGCATAATCTCGTACAGGCGCTTGTTGCCCATGATAACGGTGTCCTGAACGGTGTACTCGTCGAAGGCGTAGTGGTCCTGCCGAAGCACGCTCATTCGCATACCCTCGGGCATAGAAACGCTGCCCTTCGTGGGTTCAAGGTCGCCGCACAGGCAGCGCAGAAACGTGGATTTTCCAGCGCCGTTTGCGCCGATAACGCCGTAGCAGTTTCCCGATGTGAACTTCAGGTCAACGTCCTTGAACAAAAGCTGCCCGCCAAAGCTGACAGAGAGGTTAGATACTGTAATCAATAGTTGTTCTCCTTTTTTGTATTTCTGTTTCAGCCGATTGCCGCAAACGCCTGTTCGAGGTCGGCTAAGATGTCGTCAACGTTTTCAAGTCCAACCGACAGGCGGATAAGGCCGCCGTCAATTCCCGCAGCGACAAGCTGCTCGTCGGTGAGCTGTCTGTGTGTTGCTGACGCGGGGTGAAGCACGCAGGTGCGGATATCAGCAACGTGAACCTCGTTGGAAGCAAGCTTCAGGCTGTCCATAAACTTAACCGCAACAGCCCTGCCGCCCTTTATTGAGAAGGAGATAACGCCGCTTGTGCCGTCGGGAAGATATTTCTTCGCAAGCTCGTGACCCTTGCTGCCCTCAAGCGCGGGGTAGGTTACGAACGCAGCCTTGCCGGTGCTTTCGATGTACTTTGCAACTTTAAGCGCGTTCTCGCAGTACTGCTTCATACGGACGGGGAGGGTTTCCAGACCGAGGTTAAGCAGGAACGAACTGTGCGCGGCGGGATAGCAGCCGAAATCTCTCATAAGCTGCATTCTCGCCTTTACGATATAGGGTGCAAACGCGTAGTCCCTTGTGTAAACAATGCCGTGGTAGCTTTCGTCCGGCTCGGTCATACACGGGAACTTGCCGTTTGTCCAGTCGAACTTGCCGCTGTCAACGATAACGCCGCCTACCTGAACAGCGTGTCCGTCCATATACTTAGAGGTGGAGTGGATAACGATATCCGCGCCCCACTCGATGGGACGGCACAGAACGGGCGTTGCAAACGTGTTGTCGATAATCAGCGGAACGCCGTGCGCGTGCGCGCATTTCGCCCACATCTCTATATCAAGCACGGTGAGCGCGGGGTTTGCGAGGGTTTCGCCGAAAACCGCCTTGGTGTTCTCCTTGAATGCGGCGTTAAGCTGCTCCTCGGTTGCGTCGTGGTCGATAAAAATGCACTCAATGCCCATACGCTTGAGTGTTACGGCAAAGAGGTTGATTGTTCCGCCGTAAATCGAGGAGGACGCGATAAAGCTGTCGCCCGCCTCGCAGATGTTGAGGATAGACAGAAGCGAAGCCGCCTGTCCGCTGCTTGTGCACATTGCGGCAACGCCGCTCTCAAGCGCCGCAATTTTCTTTTCAACGCAGTCGGTCGTGGGGTTTTCAAAGCGAGAGTAAATCAGACTCTTTGTCGGGTCGTCGAAAACCGCCGCAACGTCGTCGGTGGAGTCGTATACATAGGTTGTGCTCTGAACGATGGGCATAACTCTCGGCTCACCATTTTTGGGAGTATAGCCCTCGTGCAGACATTTTGTTTCAAGCTTCATAGTCGTAAGGTCCTTTCGGTTTATTTCGGGGAAAATCCCTTGATGTAGGTTCTCTTGTCAGTTGACAAGCACTATTTTTATTGTAACACACTTCAGCGGAAAATACAAGTGGTATCGGAAAAAAGGCGGCTTTGGGCGAAATCAGCCGCGCGGCAGCTCCTTGCCCGCGTAAACGCGCTCATAGAGCAGCTTTTTCGCAAGGGCGAACTCCTCCTCGGGCATAACCCCGCCCGTTGACATAATCACAAGCTCAACGGGCGGCTGACCCTCGCTCAGCGGCGGCTGAACATAGCGGTAGGGGTTCACGGAAAAGCCGAGCCGCTCGTAGAACGCGATACGGCGCTTTGCGACATCTCCGAGCGCAGCAGGCTCCGCCTCGAGAATAACGCGCCTGCCTTCCGCGCGGGAAACCAGCTCCCCCATCATACGCGAGCCAAGCCCGTTTCCGCGCAGCGACGGGTCAACCGCAAAATGCTCCGCGTAAATCAGCGCGCCGAAGTCCCAGTAGTTCAGAAATCCCGAAACACCCTGCTCCAACACGCACGCACAGCGAAACTCCGCTTCGGAAAACTCCTTGCGCAGGTCGTTCTCGGTCCTGCGCTCGCTTTTCGGAAACGAGCGCTCCATAAGCGCATAAATCCCGCCGAAAATCGCTTCGCTCGGCTTGTTGTTGTATGAATAAATCTCCATTGCTGCACCTCCCGTAAACCTATTGTAAACATATTATGGCATTTTTGATGGCATCGAGCCATCAAAAATGTTGGGGGAAAACTCTTGTTTTCCCCCAAACCCCTGTAGCGCTTCTGAACGCGTTTGCTGCGCTTCGCGCAGAGTGGTGGTGCTCTGCCCCACACCCTGCAAGCCTTTTGAAAAAGGCTTGACCTAAAACTTTATTTCCTGAATTTATGAGGGCGCTCAAAACTGCAAGGGCAACAAACACTCCCTAACGAGCCTTTACAGCACCTTCGACAGGAAATCCTTCAGGCGCGGGTTCTGCGGGTTTGAGAAAAACTCGCGCGGCTCGTTTTGCTCCACAATCTTTCCGTCCGCCATAAACACAACGCGCGACGCAACCTCTCTTGCAAAGCCCATTTCGTGCGTCACGACAACCATCGTCATACCGTCGTCCGCAAGCTGCTTCATCAGCTCAAGAACCTCGCCTACCATCTCCGGGTCAAGTGCCGAGGTCGGCTCGTCGAACAGGATAACGTCGGGGTTCATCGCAAGCGTTCTCGCGATTGCGATTCGCTGCTTCTGTCCGCCCGAAAGCTGCGCGGGATATGCCTCCGCCTTGTCGGAAAGCCCGACTTTATGCAGCAGCCTGTCCGCGTTCTTGTCAGCTTCTTCCTTGGTCATCAGCTTGTGCTTTATCGGTGCGAGCGTGATGTTCTGCCGAATGGTGAGGTGAGGGAAAAGATTGAAGTGCTGAAACACCATTCCCATACGCATTCTAACGTTGTTCAGTTCCTTGCCGTTAAGGTGGGTGATGTCCTTGTCCTCAAAGATAATCTGCCCATCGGTCGGGCGCTCGAGGAGATTTAAGCAGCGCAGGAACGTGCTCTTTCCCGAACCGGAAGGTCCGATAACAACCACCTTTTCGCCCTTTTCGATATGCTCGGTTATTCCGTCAAGTACCACGAGGTCGCCGAAGGACTTTTTCAGATTATTGACGCTTATCATTCGACAGCCTCCTTTCGAGCCTTGTAACTAGCGAGGACATTATCATAACCATAACGAGATAAATCAGCGCCACGGCAATCAGCGGGAGAAACGCCTCGTACGTCTGCGAGCGGATTGTATCGCCGCCCTTTGTAAGGTCGTTTATCGCGATATAGCCCGAAACCGAGGTTTCCTTTAGCAGCACGATTGCCTCGTTTGCAAGCGCGGGGAGAACGTTCTTCAGCGCCTGCGGCAGTATGATTGACACCATCGTCTGCGTGTAGCCAAAGCCGAGCGACGCGCCCGCCTCAAACTGCCCGTTGTCAATCGACATTATACCCGAGCGGACGATTTCCGCGACATATGCGGCGGAGTTAAGTCCGAACGCGATAACCGCGACGAGTATCTTGTTGATGTTCACCGAGCCGAAGATGACAAAGTAGATGATAAGCAGCTGCACTACCATAGGTGTTCCGCGGATAACGGTAAGATATACGCGGCAGATTAGGTTCGCGATTTTAAGCCGCCCCGTCTTGTCGTGAGTCGAGCGGATAACTGCGATAACAAAGCCCAGCACAAGACCGATTACCAGCGCCAAAGCGGTAATCAGCAGCGTACTTAATAAACCATTTGTCAGGTACTGCCACCTATCTTTTTCAAGAAACGTGCTGCTTAGCTTTGAAACAAAGCCCGATAATAATTCTCCCATTTTCTTTCTCCGTAAATAAGTTCTGCCGCCACACGGTCTATGCGGCG
>SFHN01000143.1 GCA_004555635.1 [Eubacterium] saphenum | reverse complement strand
CCGTTCAAGATACTGATTTTCGTGCTTGCCGATGGATGGAATCTGCTTATCGGCTCGGTGGTTACAAGCTACAACTGGTAGCGGCGGCAGGATTGTTCGGAAAGGCGGGCTTAAATGACTCAGGATATTGTTCTCACCATTCTTCGCGAGGCGGTTATGCTCGCGTTCAAGCTGGCGCTGCCTGTTCTTATAGTGGCGATGATAGTAGGACTTGTCATCGCGATTTTGCAGGCGGCTACGCAGATACACGAGCAGACTATTTCCTTTGCGCCGAAAGCGGTTGCGGTAGGGCTTACGCTGTTCTTCCTCGCACCGTGGATGACAAACGAATGCATTGACTTCGTAAAGTTTATTTTCGAGAAAATCTCGGAAATACCCATAACATAAGGGGAAAGCCGTGTCAGAGGTATGGACGGCGATACAGACGAATTTCGTCGTGTATCTTATGGTGCTGGTGCGCGTCAGCGGGATATTCACGTTTAACCCGATTTTCTCGCGTAACGGCGTGCCTAATGTCGTAAAAGTCGGCTGCTCGATGCTTATGGCGCTGGTTATGACGGCGGCGGGGGATTTCAGCTACACGCTGCCCGACGGGCTGCTGCCGTTTGCGTTCGACGTGGCGAAGGAACTTTTCGTCGGCGTTGTTCTCGGCTTTTTCGTAAACCTTATCTTGCAGGTTTTCGGCATAGCGGGCGAGGTCACGGATATGCAGCTTGGTCTGTCGATGGCAAAAAGCTACGACCCTACCTTCGGCAGCGCGGGTCTTACGACGCAGTATTACAGCTATTGGTTTATGCTGTATTTCTTCGCGGTGAACGGACATCTTAGCTACATAAAGCTGTTCGCGGTATCCTACGAGTCGATTCCGCTCGGGTACGCAGGCTTTAACATAAACATCGCGTACATAATCGTGACGTATTTTCAGACGGTGCTTACTCTTGGACTAAAGCTGGCAATGCCGGTTGTGGCGGCGTCGCTTATCACGGAGTTCTGCGTTGGCGTGCTGATGAAAGCGGTGCCGACTATTCACGTTTTCGTGCTGAATATCCAGCTGAAGCTGCTTGTGGGCTTTGTCGTGCTTGCGGCAAGCTGCGGGGTTACGTCGGAGTTTATAGAAAGGCTTATGGATATACTGTTCAGCAATCTGAACGGGCTTGTTACGCAGATGGTTTCTGCATAGCGCGGAAGATGTTACACAAAAAGGGCGGTGGTTAAATGGCGGGCGAGGAGAAAACCGAAAAGGCGACTCCCAAAAAACGCCGCGACCAGCGCAAGGAGGGCAATGTCCTCCAGTCAAAGGAGATTGTAACGGCGGTTTCCGTGCTCGGCATATTCACCGCAGTAAAGCTGCTTGCGGAGTTTATGTTCAAGAATATGCTGGGCTTTGTTACAAAAATATATGAGCAGATAGGAACGGTTCGCATAACGCCCGACACCATTATGCCGTTTTTAGTGGATATGCTCACGGCGGTGGCGGTTATCGTAGGACCTGTTTGCGCGATAGCAATGCTGCTTGGAATTATTCCGACGATAGCGCAGACGCGCGGGCTTTTCACGATGAAGGCGCTTATGCCGAAGTTCTCGCGGCTTAATCCCCTAGAGGGAATAAAAAAGCTGTTTTCCGCGCAGGCGATTGTCGGAATACTCAAAGGGCTTATCGAGGTTATCGTTATATCCGTTATGGTGTACAACGAGATAAGCGAGCGGCTTCCGCGTATCCTAGCGCTTATGAACGCGGGGTTATTGCAGGGGCTGACATACGCGGCGGCGAGCATTTTCGACCTTGTTATGCTGATATGCATACTGCTTGTATTCGTTGCGGCTGCGGATTTCCTGTTCCAGTGGTGGCAGTTTGAGCGCAAGCTCAAGATGTCCAAGCAGGAGATAAAAGAGGAATTCAAGCAGATGGAAGGCGACCCGCAGATTAAGTCCAAGATAAAGCAGCGCCAGCAGCAGATGGCGCAGTCGCGAATGATGCAGCAGGTGCCCGATGCCGACGTGGTTATCCGTAACCCTACGCACTACGCAGTAGCGCTTCGCTACGACCAGGACAAGAACCGTGCGCCGCAGGTTATCGCAAAGGGCAAGGATTATCTCGCGCTGAAGATAGTCGAGATAGCCGAAAAGCACGATGTATACACAATGGAGAACCCGCCGCTTGCCCGCGCGCTTTATGCGCAGGTTGAGCTTGGGCGGGAGATACCCGTCGAGCTTTACGACGCGGTTGCCGAGGTGCTGACGGTGGTATATCAGCACAAGAACAAGACGAAATACGACCGCATAAGAAGCGGCAGCGCATAACACAGAAATATAGGATAACGAGCAAAGGGGGGGATATGGTATGGATATGCTGAAAAAGATACTCAGCAACTCAATGGTGCTGTTTATCATATTCATCGTTGTTGCCATTATCATTCCCGTGCCCGCGTGGCTGCTTGACTTTCTGATTATGGTGAACATTGCGCTTAGCCTTGTCATACTCACTATGACAATGTTCATAAAGGAAGCGCTGGAGTTCTCCGTTTTCCCGACGGTTTTGCTTATTACGACGGTTCTCCGACTGTCGCTTAATGTATCGACAACTCGAGGAATATTGCAGAACGGCTATGCCGGAGAGGTTATCAAAGCGTTCGGCAACTTCGTAATGGGCGGCGACGCTATCGTCGGCTTCCTGATATTCATTATCATCGTTTTGGTTAACTTTATCGTTATCACAAAAGGCTCCGAGCGAGTATCCGAGGTTGCTGCGCGCTTTACGCTGGACGCTATGCCCGGTAAGCAGATGGCAATCGACGCCGACCTAAACTCCGGCATTATCAACGAGGAACAGGCGCGAACCCGCCGCAGCAATATTCAGCGCGAAGCGGACTTCTACGGCTCAATGGACGGTGCCACGAAGTTTGTAAAGGGCGACGCGATTATGTCTATCGTCACAACGCTCGTAAACCTTATCGGCGGCGTTGTCATCGGAATGGTGCGCGGCGCAGGCGATTTCGGAACAATACTTAACACCTACTCTCTCGCGACTGTCGGCGACGGACTATGCTCGCAGATTCCCGCGCTGCTGATTTCGGTTGCAACGGGTATGATTGTTACCCGCGCGGCAAGCGAGGACAGCCTTATGAACGACATCAAGGCACAGTTTACCGCGCAGCCGTTTGTTCTGCTTATCGCGGGAATGGTTGTTCTTGTAATGATGTTTATCCCCGGCTTTCCGACGTTTATCCTGCTGGTGCTAGGTGTGCTTCTGATAACCGCTTCCGTTTTCCTCGACAGAAACAAGAAGAAGATGGCGGAGCTTGAGCTTGCGCAGCGCGCAAAGGAGGAGCAGGCGGAGCTTCAGAAAGCGCCCGCCGACAACGACTACTACCGCGATATCGACAACGTGTTCAAGCTGCTGAATGTCGAGCCTATCGAAATGGAGTTCGGATACAGCCTTCTGCGGCTGGTTGACGAAAAAAGCGGCGGCAACTTTATCGAGCGCGTCGTTATCTTCCGAAAGCAGTTCGCGATGGATATGGGTATGGTTATCCCGTCCGTCCGTATGACCGATAACCCCGAGATAAACCCGAACCAGTACATCATCAAGATTAAGGGCGAGGAAGTCGCGCGCGGCGAGATACTCGTTGACCACTACTTGGCGCTTGACAGCGGCGACGTGACACAGGAGGTTGAGGGCATCGAAACGGTAGAGCCTGCGTTCGGTCTGCCCGCTCGCTGGATAAGCGAGGACAAGAAGATTATGGCGGACGTTGCCGGCTACACTCTGATTGACCCCGTGTCGGTTATGATAACCCACTGGTCGGAGATAATGAAGCGCTATGCTCATGAGCTTCTGTCGCGTCAGGACGTCAACACGATGGTGGAAAACGTCAAGAAAACCAACCCGATTGTTGTCGATGATTTAATACCGAAGGTAATATCTGTCGGATATTTACAGAAAGTATTGGCAAATCTGCTTAAAGAGGGCATTCCGATACGCGACCTCGAAACGATACTCGAAACGCTCGGCGACCACGCAAACGTGCTTAAAGACGTTGACATCGTGACAGAATATGTCCGCCAGTCACTGAAGCGCACGATTACCCACCGCTTTTCCGAGGCGAACTCTCTGCGCGTGATTACGCTTGATACGCAGATAGAGGATATGATAGTTTCCGCCGTAAAGAAAAACGACCAGGGCAGCTATCTCGCAATGGCGCCCGACGTAATCCAGCATATCGTCAA
>SFHN01000142.1 GCA_004555635.1 [Eubacterium] saphenum | reverse complement strand
TCTGAGCGCTTCCGCCGCCGCGCAGTTATAGCCCGCAAGCGCTTCGGAAAGCGCGGGATAGTTCTTCGCTTCAATCAGCGCCTGAAGCATATCCGCCTGCTCATCGTCTGCGCCGAGTTCCTCTGTCAGCAGCCTGAAAATGCTGCTTTCGCCGATTTCAAGGCGGGCGCTTTCGCCGTCGCAGATAGACAGCGACGAAGCCGCAAGCACAAGCGCTTCAAGGTCTGCGGCGCGGCTTTCTCCGCCGAGGATTTCAATGCCGCTCTGCGTAAACTCGTCGTCGCGGCCGCTGTTTTTCGGGTTTACCATAAAAATGCTCTGGTTGTAAAACAACTTCAGCGGAAGCGGCTCGTCGCGAAGTCTTGTCGCGGCAAGGCGCGCAATCGGCATTGTGTTGTCGGGACGAAGAACCATAAGGCGGTTCTTTCCGTCAACAAGCTTGTACATCGTTTCCTGCGGGAAATATCTCACCTTTCCGTTGAACACGTCGTAGAACTCAAGCCCCGGTGTCATAACCTCGGAATAGCCGTAGCCCGAGAACAGCTTTGTCAGCTTATCCTGAACATAGCGCTTTGCAACGCACTCGTCAAAGAGCAGGTCGCGAGTTCCCTCGGGGGTAAGCAAATCGTTTCTCTTCAAATTTGTATCCTCTTTTCGCTTTAGTGTGATAACGTGGTAATGTGATATCATACTGATATAATAGCATATTTACGCAGAATTGTCAAGGTGAAAACCCTTTTTCGGCGTTTTGGATAGGTTTTCTGAACAATTATCCTGCTTTGTCGGCGTTTTACATATCAAACAGCGAAAGCTGCGCCGACTGCGGTATTCCCTTGAACACACCCATTTCGGTTAGCTTTTCAATAACGGTGCTGTTTACGCCGCTCGCCTGCTGTATCTCGTCAATGCAGCGGCAGTTCTCGTCGTTTATCGCTTCCTTAAGCCTGTACGCGGCATTTTCTCCGCAGCCCGGTACAGCCATAAGCGGCATACGCAGCTTTCCGTCCTCGACGTGATAGGTTACCGCGCCCGACAGCTTCGCGTCAACTGGCAGTACGCCGATACCGCGCAGCATCATCTCGTAAACAAGCATAAGCGCATCAAGCGTGCCCTTTTCCTTTACGCCGATGTTCGGGATAGCCTGAAGCTCCTTTATGCGCGCAAGAACTGCACTTTTTCCCGCAAGCACCTTGTCAAGCTCCAAGTTTTCCGTGTGCTTTGTGAGCGTTGCGGCATAGAACTCGCAGGGGTAATACAGCTTGAACCAGCAAAGCTTAACCGCGGAGGTTACATACGCTGCGGCGTGAGCTTTCGGGAACATATACTTGATTTTCTTGCAGCTTTCGACATACCAATCGGGGACGTTGTTGTCCTTGAATGCCTGATAAATCTCATCGGTAAAGAGCTTTTTCGCGTTGCCCTTTCGGGTTATCTCCATAATCTTGAACGCAAGGCCCGGCTCAACGCCCTTGTGCATAAGGTAGGTCATAATGTTGTCACGCGTTCCGATAACCTCGGAAATCGTGCAGGTTCCGTTTGCGATAAGGTCCTGCGCGTTGCCGACCCAAACGTCAGTACCGTGCGACAGGCCCGAAATCTGAAGCAGGTCGGAGAAGTTCTTCGGCTGCGCGTCCTGAAGCATTCCCATCGCAAAGCCCGTGCCAAACTCGGGGATACCGAGAGTTCCGCAGGGAACGCCAAGCTCCTCGGCGGACACTCCCATCGGCTCGGTTGACAAAAACAGGTCGTAGATTTTCTTGTCGGTCGTCGGAACATCGGCTATCTTTATACCCGTCATATCCTCAAGGTGCTTATAGAGCGTCGGCACATCGTGACCCAGCTCGTCAAGCTTCAGGATTGTATCGTGGAGCGCGTGGAAATCAAAGTGGGTGGTTATCATATCGCTCTCGGTCTTGTCGGCGGGGTGCTGTACGGGGGTGAAGTCATATACCTCATAGTCGTTAGGAACAACGACCATTCCACCGGGGTGCTGAGAGGTGGTGCGCTTAACGCCGGTGCAGCCGATTGAGAGGCGCTCCATTTCCGCGTTGGAAAAGGTAACGCCGTTATCCTCGCAGTATTTCTTTACGAAGCCGTAGGCGGTCTTGTCCTTTACGGCGGAGATTGTACCCGCCTTGAAAACGTGGTCCTTACCAAAAAGTTCTTCGGTATATCGGTGAACCTTGCCCTGAACCTCGCCCGAGAAGTTAAGGTCGATATCGGGCGCCTTGTCGCCCTTGAAGCCGAGGAAGGTTTCAAACGGGATATCGTGTCCGTCGCGTATCATATCCGTGCCGCATTCGGGACAGTTTTTCTGCGGCAGGTCAAAGCCCGAGCCGACAGAGCCGTCCGTTACAAACTCGTTGTGACGGCATTTTGGGCAGCGATAGTGCGGCGCCAAGGGATTAACCTCGGAAATACCCGACATTATCGCGACAAACGACGAGCCGACAGACCCTCGCGAGCCGACAAGGTATCCGTTTTTCTCGGAGTATGCAACCAGCTTCTGCGCAATCATATACAGCACGGAGAAGCCGTACTTTATGATAGCGTCAAGCTCCTTTTTAAGGCGCTTTTCAACGATTTCGGGAAGTTCGTCGCCGTACCACGCGTGCGCCCTTGTCCAGCAGAGGTTCTGAAGTTCCTCCTCCGCGCCGTCGATTGTCGGGGTAAACGTACCCTTCGGTATCGGGCGGACGGTGTCGTCTATCATATCGGCGATGAGGTTCGTGTTCTTAACGACAACCTCGTATGCCTTTTCGTGACCAAGGTACTTGAACTCCTCCATCATCTCGTCGGTTGTGCGCAGGAAAAGAGGTGCCTGCATTCCCGCGTCCTTGTAGCCCTGTCCCGCCTGAAGGATTGTGCGGAAAATCGCGTCCTCCTTGTCCTTGAAGTGAACGTCACAGGTTGCGACAACGGGCTTTCCAAGCTTGTCGCCGAGCGCAACTATCTTGCGGTTAAGCTCGCGCAGACCCTCCTCGTCGGGGACAATCTGCTCTCGCACAAGAAACGCGTTGTTGCCGATAGGCTGTATCTCGAGGTAGTCATAAAGAGAGGCGATATTCTCGATTTCCTCCTCGCTCTTTTTGTTGAGAATTGCGCGGAAAAGCTCGCCCGCTTCGCAGGCGCTGCCGATAACAAGCCCCTCCCTGTGCTTTTCGAGCGCGGAAAGCGGAATGCGCGGCTTTTTGTGGAAATACTCAAGGTTTGACAGCGAAATCAGCTTGTAAAGATTTTTCAGCCCGACGGCGTTCCTTACAAGGATTATCATATGGTAGTACGGCAGCTTTTTCACATCGGCGTTGCCGAGAATGCCGTTCAGGTCGTCGAGAGTTTCAAGCTTGCCAAGCTTTGCGGTGTTGGAAATAAGCTTCTGATATATCGCCGCGAGCATTTTGGCGTCGTCGATTGCGCGGTGGTGGTTGAAACTGCCGAGCTTGTACTCCTTTGCGACGGTATCAAGCTTGTGGTTTTTGAGGTGCGGGAGCGCCGCCCTGCAAAGCGCAACGGTATCCACCGAAGCAAAGCGATAGTCTATCCCCTGCCGCTCGCAGACCGCTTTCACAAAGCCTGTGTCGAACCTTGCGTTATGCGCAACCAGCACGCACTTGCCCGCAAACGCGATGAATTCCTCGATTGCCTCTTTCTCAAACGGAGCGTCTGCAACCATCTCATCGGTTATGCCGGTAAGCTCGGTGATTTCAGGCGGAATGGGCATTCCGGGATTTACGAAAAGGCTGAACTCCTCAACAACCTCCATATTGCGCAGCTTTACCGCTCCGATTTCGGTTATCCTGTCCTTGTCGGCGGAAAGTCCGGTTGTTTCGAGGTCGAAGATTACGATGTCATCGTTAATCGACACGCCCGCGCAGCCCGAAATAAGCGCGTGGCTGTCGTTGACGAAATACGCCTCAACGCCGTAAATCATCTTCATCTCGCCGCCGTCTTTGCGGATTTTCTCGACGGTATTCATACATTCGGGGAAAGCCTGCACATTTCCGTGGTCGGTTATCGCAACCGCCTTGTGTCCCCAAGCATACGCCTGCTTGATAAGGTCGGCGGGCGCGGAGATAGCGTCCATATCCGACATATTCGAGTGCATATGAAGCTCTACGCGCTTTTCCTCGGCGTTGTCAGAGCGCGACTTTGTTGTAACGGACGCAATGGAATACGGGCGGATATTAAGCACCTTTGAGAAGGTATCCTCCTCGAATTTGCCCGAAAGGATAATTG
>SFHN01000006.1 GCA_004555635.1 [Eubacterium] saphenum | reverse complement strand
CGGGAGCGAGGTTGTCCGCGGGACGGCAGAGGATAGGCTCCTCGTCGCCGATAATCTTCTTGCGGAACTCGGGGTCGATGTCAACGGGAGTCTTTCCGTACTCGCCCTTTACAAGACCCTTGAACTCCTTGGTTACGGTCTTGTAGCGCTCGCCCATAATTACGTTGAACACCGCCTGCGTGCCGACAATCTGGCTTGTCGGTGTAACGAGGGGCGGGAATCCGCTGTCGCGGCGAACGTTGGGAACTTCCTTGAGAACCGCGTCAAGCTGGTCAGCCTTGCCCGCCTGCTTAAGCTGAGAAAGCAGGTTGGAGAGCATACCGCCCGGAACCTGATAAATAAGGGCGTTTGCGTTGGTTGCTAGCATAGACGGGTCGAGAAGCCCGCTGTCGATGTACTTCTTGCGAAGCTTCATAAAGTAATCTCTGATTTCGTTGAGCGCAACGAGGTCAAGACCCGTGTCGTACTCCGTGCCGCGGAAGGTTGCAACGATAGACTCCGTGGGAGCGTGAGATGTGCCGAGCGCGAGGGGGGACATTGCGGTGTCAACGCCGTCAACACCCGCCTCAACCGCCTTGATAATGCACATCGAAGCAAGACCCGAGGTCGCGTGTGTGTGGAGCTGAATCGGGATTTTAACGGCTGCCTTGAGGTCTCTGATAAGGCTCTCCGCCTCATAGGGAGTGAGCAGCGCCGCCATATCCTTAAGGCAGATGGAATCCGCGCCCGCGTTTTCAATCTGCTTTGCGTAGTTTACATAATACTCGTGGGTAAATACCTCGCCGAGAGTGTAGGAAATCGCAACCTGAGCATGACCCTGCTCCTTCTTGGCAGCCTTGATAGCTGTTTCGAGGTTGCGGATATCGTTCAGCGCATCAAAAATTCTGATGATATCTATACCGTTGGCAATGGACTTCTGCACGAAATATTCTACGAGGTCGTCAGCGTAGTGGCGGTAGCCGAGCATATTCTGTCCTCTGAACAGCATCTGGAGCTTGGTGTTGGGCATTTCTCTGCGGAGAATGCGCAGTCTTTCCCACGGGTCTTCGTCGAGGAAGCGAATACAGCTGTCGAAGGTAGCGCCGCCCCAGCACTCAGCGGAGTAGAAGCCAATCTTGTCCATTGCGGGCAGGATTTCCTTCATTTCGTCGATTGACATTCTTGTGGCGAGCAACGACTGGTGCGCGTCACGAAGAACGGTTTCTGTTATGTTTAACTTAGCCATTTTTCTCTCCTTAAAGCAAACGGATTAGGCGTTTACGGTGATAACCGCAGCGCCTGTTTCAACTGCATCGCCCTTGTTTACGCAGATGGAAGCTACGGTGCCTTCCTTGTCGGATACGATATCGTTCTCCATCTTCATAGCCTCGAGAACTGCGATAACGGTGCCGTTGGAAATCTTGTCGCCAACCTTAACCTTTACGTCAACGATAGTGCCGCGCATAGGAGCGACAACCGAAGCGTTTCCTGCCGCTGCGGGAGCAGCAGCCTTCTTGGGAGCAGCCTTGGGAGCGGGAGCAGCAGCCGCTGCGGGTGCTGCGGAAGCGTCTGCTTCCTCTACTGTTACATCGTAGGAAGTGCCGTTTACGTTAATGGTGTATCTTTTCATTATAATAATCCTCTCTGTCGTTTTGTTTTATCAGAATGCGAAATTAGCGTGCTTTCTTGTGGGAGCGGAAACTCTCTTGGAGGAGAGCTGACCTACCGCCGAAGCGATTGCGTCTGCGGTGTCCTCCGCTGCGATTACGCCGTCAACCATACCGAGCGCAGCTGCTGCAAACGGAGAGGTTTCAAGAGCCTCGCCCATAAATACCTTTCCCGCCTCGGGAGTCATAGGAGCAATCTCGGCGCCCTCCCAAGCGTAGGAGATATCGGCGCTGTCAAATGCCGCAAAAGCAGAGCCGTAAGCCTTGCCCTTTATAATGTTAACCTTAGGCGTGGTTGCGCAGGCATAAACCTGAGCAAGCTTTGCACAGTCGCGTACGCTGCCCGCAAGCTCTGCCGCGCAGCTGCCCTCGAAGCCTTCTGTATCCAGCAGAGTTACTACGGGGATAGAGAAAACGTCGGCAAGCTGAACAAAGCGAGCAATCTTCGCGCAGTCTGCGGGAGTAAGCTTCGCAGCCTTGTCTGTTGCAACGAAAGCAACCGTGCTCCAGTTTACGGAAGCAAGCGCCGTGTATGCCGCAGAGCCAAACTCTGCGCCAAGCTCAATCGCGCTGCCCTTGTCGCATACAGCCGCAACCAGCTCCGCACCCTTAAGTCCCGCGGAAGCAACCGCATCGTTTTCAACGAACTCGTCGTTGCCCGCAGCCTCTATGTTGTTCGCGGGGAGAACCGCGATAAGCTTTCTTGTCTTTGCGACAGCGTCCTCGTCGTCTTTTGCGAGAACGGAGCAAACGCCGCTCTTTGCAGCATTTGCTGCGGAGCCTGCGCCCTCGAGCTTTCCGTCGGGAGCGTTAAAGGGAGCTGCCATAAACAGCTCTGCCTTCTCGGTCATAACGGTGATGTCCGCCATCGAAGCAATCATAGCGGCAGCGCCTGCGCAAACGCCGCAGATAACCGCAATCTGAGGAACAACGCCCGATACGGCAGCGGAAGCCTTCATAATGTCGCCGTATGCTGAGAGAACTGCCATACCCTCTGTGATATCGCCGCCCTTGGAGTCGAATATTCCGACCACGGGCACGCCGCACTTTGCAGCCAGCTCATACACCTTTCTGATTTTCATTGCCGCGCTCTTGTTTACCGCGCCGCCCTTTACGCTCACGTCCTGTGCAAACGCGTATGCGCCTGCGCCCATAATCGTGCCGTAGCCTGCGACAACGGAACTCAGCTCTCCGTCGGCTGACATAAACTTGTCAAGCTCCTTAAAGCTGTCCTCGTCAAAAAGCGCGTTAAGCCTTTTTCTTGCGTCGCTGTCGGGAACGTTCTGTTCCATCTCAGCCAGTGTCTTTGAAAACGCCATTTTGTCTCCTCCATATACTATTATAAAGCCCGCTTTTTAGGCAAGCCAAAAATTTATCCACAATAATTATACTACATCGCAAAAGAAATAACAAGAGCATTTTCAGCCTTTTTCCCATTTTCTAAGAATTGCTCTGTTTTGCCCAAAAATCGGGCTTGTTTTTGGCGATTTTGACAAAAACCGCCCGACGGAATACGCTGTCCGTCGGGCGCTTATGTTATTTGCAGCCGCAGCATTTGTCGCCGAAAAACTCGGGGATACTCGGTATCTCGGCGCTGCCGTCCTTGATTATGCGCAGCTTTTTCAGCACGGCGAGCGCTTCTTCGGGAAGCTCAAACCGCGCGCTCTGCACTCCGTGAAGGTCCATAAGATTAAGTATCGCGCGCACCAGCCCGTCAGCGAAAAACTCGTCGCACTCCAGCGTGTCAAACACGAACACGCCGTCGCGTATTTCTCCCGCGCAGCGACCGAGCGTCTCGCCGTTATCAGACGCGAAAAACTCGATTTTCTCGGTGTTTTCCTTGTTTTGAAGTATCTCTATCATACCTTGCCACGCTTTCCCGTGCCCGCTGCCGCGCGGAGTATTCTAAGTTCGTCCTTTGTCAGGTCGCGCCACTCGCCGGGCTTAAGCATTCCGAGCTTAACCCCGCCAACAGCAACGCGGCGAAGCCTTCCGACTTCAAGTCCCAAAGCCGCGCACATACGGCGAATCTGGCGGTTAAGCCCCTGCTTTATCACTATCCGAAGCACAGTGCGCTCCGGCTCCTCTGTCAGCACCTCAACGTTGCAGGGAAGCGTCTTTACCCCGTCGTCAAGCTCTACGCCTGCCATAAGGTGCGCTATCTGCTCCTCTGTAACCTTGCCGTCAATGGTTACGCGGTAGGTTTTGCTGACGTGCTTTGACGGGTGCATAATATCGTTTGCAAACGCGCCGTCATTCGTGAAAATGAGCAGGCCCTCGGAGTTGCGGTCAAGTCTGCCGACGGGATAAACACGCTCCGACACGCCCGTAAGCAGCTCCGCAGCGGTTTTCCGTCCCATCTCGTCCTGCATTGTCGTGACATAGCCACGCGGCTTGTTAAGCATTATGTAGCGCTTTTCGGCGCTTGCGGCGGAGATTTCGTCGTCGCCCACACGAATGAGGTCGTTTGCGGGGTCGGCCTTGTCGCCGAGCGACACCGCGCGTCCGTTTACCGTTACAACGCCGCGCGTGATAAGCTCCTCCGCCTTTCTGCGGGAGCAGTAGCCGCTGTCCGCGATTATCTTCTGTATCCTGATTTTCTCCATTTTATCCTCCGATTTTTTTGCCGCTAACAGTAGATTCCCACCGCTCCGAGCAGCTTTTCCCACAGCGAAAGCCTGCCGCTTTCCTCGGGGATATCCTCCGAAGCCAGCAGCGGCAGCGTCTTTACTTCCCTTCCATCAAGGTAAAAGCACAGCTTTCCAAGCTCGTCGCCGCGGCTCACCCCGCCGTAAACCATTCGCGGAAGAAGCACCTTTCGCTCCAGCCGCTGCCTTTGCTCGGGAGTAAGCGCAAGCGTTGCGCTTTCGGCGAAAACGCCCGTGCTGCGCCCCGTGCCTGCTGCGTTCACCCGAGCGGAAACCGTGGTTTCGAGCGGGTATGCGCTGACCTGCGTAAAGCCGTAATCCAGCATTTTCTCGTGGTCGTTCCAGTCGTCGGGTGCATTCAGCGTAACCGCAATCAGCAAAACACCGTTTCTCTCCGCCGCCGAAACAAGGCACCTACGAGCGTTGTCGGTGAAGCCGGTTTTTACGCCGACCGCGCCATCGTAGCGCGACAGAAGCTTGTTCGAGTTGTACAGCGTGCGGGCGTAGGGCGGGTTGCCGAACTCCACCTGCTTTGACTTGCAGCACACAATCGAGCGGAACACCTCGTTTTTCATCGCATACGCCGTCAGCCGCGCGAGGTCAAGCGCCGTGGTGTAATGCCCGTCGGCGTCAAGCCCCGAGGGGGTGACGAAATGCGTGTCCGAAAGCCCAAGTTCACGAGCCTTTTGGTTCATAAGCTCCGCGAACGCGCTAAGGCTTCCCGCAACGCTTACTGCGGCGGCGTTCGCCGCGTCGTTGCCCGACGGGAGAAGAATGCCGTACAGCAAATCCCTGCGCGATACCCTGTCGCCCTCGCACAGCCCCATAGACGTGCCCTCGACGAGAATGGCATACGGGTCAACCGTGAATTCGCGGTCAAGCTCCCCCGCTTCAATCGTCAGCAGCGCGGTCATTATCTTCGTTGTGCTTGCCATAGCGCGGTGCTCCTGCGCGTTGTACTCATACAAAACAGTGCCCGTGTCCGCCGCGATAACCACGGCGCTCGCCGCAGATACCGACGGCTCCGCGCGGACGGTGAGCATTGTCCCCGCAAAAACCGCCGCCAGCATTAAACTAATGATTTTCTTCATACGCTTTCCCCCGTTTCCTTTTTTCGGGGAATATTATGCGCAGAAAAACCATTTTTATGCAAAGTTTATTCCTTAGGCTGTTCCTCTGCGTCCTTGTCCTTCTTCGGGATAAACTGCTTTATCTTCTCGATGATATCGGGAAGCGCGTCAACAAGCCCGCTTACCGCGCTCTTGTCCTTGCCCATTTCGAGAAGCTGAACACTGCCGTCCTTCTTGATTACGATAAACGCCTCTGCCCTTACAGTAACGCCAGCGCCGCTTCCGCCCGCAAATCTTTCAGCAGCCTGCGTAGGAAGGTCGCTGCCGCCGCTTGCGAAGCCGAAAGCCACCTTTGACACGGGGATAATAACCGTGCCCTCCGCCGCCGTGATAGGCTCTCCGATAATGGTGTTTACGTCAACCATCTCGCGGATTTTCTCCATAGAAATGCCCATAATGCCTTCAATAGGGTGCTTGTCTGCCATAATAAATTCTCCTTTCAGAATAAACCGTATGGATATAGTGTTTTTGTTACTTTTTCAGTGACTTAACCGCCGCAGCAGCGTCGGGATTTTTCAAGAGATAGCACACCGACCTGCCTGCGCCCGTAAACAGAAACGCCAGCGCCGCAAGCAGCGACAGCTTTAGCGTAAGCGAACACTCCGCAGTTGTGCCCTCCTTGTAAAAATCAACGTCTATATGGATATCGTCGGGGTCTTTGAGCGTGAAAACCGTCGCAAGCCAGCCGAGCGCATTTCCCACAAGTATATTTGTCTTGCCGAAGTTAATCGCAGCCTTTGCCGCGTCCTCGCCTCCGCATAGTATATGAAGGTAAAAATGATATATCCTCGCGCGCTTAAGCAGCTTTTTCAGCGGCTTCCCAAGCCCCGCGTACAGCAGCTTTACAATCTCCAGCACGTCGGAAAGAGAGGTTTTCTTCTTTTTCTCGGGTTCGCCGTCAGGCTTTTCTTCGGCAGAAGTCTGCTGTTTTGCGCCGCTTGTCTTTCCCTCGGAGAGAGTGTCAGTGCCGCTCGCCCGCTCCTGCACGGGGGAGCTTTTTTGCTCGGCTTTCGCAGCTGCCTCCTCGGTTTCAGCGATATCCTTTGCAGCCTTTTTGGCGGCTTTTTTGTCCTTTTTATCCTTGCGCTTCGTTTTGCGCTTTTCGGCGGGGATTTTGTAAAACGTGAACATCAAAAAGCTTATCCGCAGGCGGATTTCTTCGCCGTACTCAAAAACAAGCTTCACCGAGCAGCACAGCAGCGCAAACAGCGCCGCAACAACCGCCGCGAAAACTATCCAGCCCACAAGCCTCACCACGCTTTCCGAAATACAGCTCCCTACTCCTCGGAGTCGCTTTCTTCCTCGGCTGCCGCCGCGTTTTGCTCCTCGAGCATTTCTTCGTACTGCTCAATGTGTATCTGCCCGCTGTCGTCGGGAATCTCGGGCAGTCCGCCGAGGCTCTCCACGCCGAAGCAGCGCAGGAAGTTCTCTGTTGTCTTGTATGCGATAGGCTTTCCGGGGACGTCCTCCAGCCTGCCGTACTCCTCAAGAAGATTTCGCTCCGTAAGGCTCTTTACAACGCCCGAGCTGTCAACTCCGCGCACCTGCTCGATAAAGCTTCGCGTTACGGGCTGATTGTACGCGACAATCGCAAGCACCTCCATCGCCGCCTGCGTAAGCGGCGCCTGCCTGCGGTTTTCGAGCGCAGCTTTTATGTAGGCGGAATACTCCGTGCGGGTCATAAGCTGATAGCACCCGCCGAGTTTTCCCACGACAAGCGCGCTTTCGCGCTCCTTGTAGCGGTCGTTAAGCACTTCAATCATCTTTATAACGTTTTCGGTTTCGATATCGGTGGCTTCTGCGATTTTCTCCGCTTCAATCGGGTCGCCGCTCGCAAAAAGTATCGCCTCAATCGCCGCTATTCCCTCGTTAAACCTCATCGGCAGCGCCCTCCTTTCTTTCCGGCAAATCGGCAAGCTTTATGCTCTCTCCGTCGTCGGATATGATAATCCTGCCGTCCTTCGACAACTCAAGTATTGCAAGAAATGTAGCAACCTTACGGCTTCTCGGCATACCCTCGTACAAATCGTTCATCTCAACAATGCCGTTTTTGCGCAGGCTTTTGAGCACCGATACTATTCCCGTAAACACCGTGACATAGCTTTTCGCGACAACAGGCTTTACGGGGCGGCGAGCCATCTCCGCCTTGCGCTTGTTCTTGTCGGAAAGCTGCTCGTATGCGAGCAGAAGCTCCTCGGGCTGATGAATGCGGCGGTAGGTCGCGTCTATCTCGATTTTCGCAGGCTCTCTGACGAACACAACATCACCGAGGTAACGCTTTCTAAGCTTTTCCGCCATAGCTTTCGCTAATGCAAGCTCGATAAGCGCGCCCTCAAGCTCGCGCTTCATCTGCTCGGCTTCTTCCCTCGGGAGAAGGCTCGCGGACTTTATCAGAATAAGCTGCGCCGCCATTTCGAGAAACTCGGAGGTCACCTCGATATCCGCCTGCGTAAGCTCGTCGAGATACGCTAAAAACTGCTCCAAAAGCACGCTTATCTCGATGTCGCGTATGTTAAGCTTGTGCTTGTGAACCAGCATAAGCAAAACGTCGAGCGGTCCCTCGAACACGTCGAGTTTGTAGTTTATAACAGCCATACGTCAGCCTCAATAGAACGTTCCGAGGAAGAACGAAGCCTTGTCGAGAACCCACATAAGCCCGTCTGCCGCATAGGACAGCGGAATGGACGCGATATCAAACATAAGCAGAAGGAAGAAAACCCAGTAGATAATCTGCTGATTTCTCTCCATAAAATCGGTGAACTTCTTCGGCGCAAAGCTCTGCACGATACGGTAGCCGTCAAACGGGGGTATCGGGACAAGGTTGAACACCGCGAGGTAAAGGTTTATTGTGATAACCTGAATAATTGCAGAGCAGATGTACAAAACGGTCGTATCGGCTATTCCTACGGTGATTACGACAACCTTGAAAATAACGAGGAAAAGGTAGCTTAGAAGTATGTTTGCGATAGGACCTGCCGCGGCAACAAGCGCGTTTGCCGTGCGGATTTTCACCTTGCGGCAGTTGAAGATGTTTACGGGGACGGGTCTTGCCCAGCCGATATTGCACAGGCAGATCAGCAGCGCGCCCATCGGGTCAACGTGGGAAATAGGGTTAAGCGTCAGCCTGCCCTCGCGCTCTGCGGTGTTGTCGCCGAGCGCCTTTGCCATAAGCGCGTGGGCGCATTCGTGTATCGGAAACACAACGAAAATGACCACCGCCGCCGCGAAAAACGCGATGATAACCTCTGTAAGCTCCGCGCTGCCCCTAAAGAAATCCAGAAGCACGAAAATCGGGCCTTTAAGCTTGTTTACTACTCCGAGCATATATTTACTCCTTTGAAAAGTGAAATTGACAGCAAAAAACGTACTTAATAAGTATTATACCGCATTTCGGAAAATTTTGCAAGCATTATCCGAAAAAATACGGGTGCTGCTTCGCAGATTAGCGGATAATGTGAAAAAAGCGGGTATAATGCGTTTTGGCTGCCGCAAATCGTGTATATTTTTCCCACCACGGGGTTATGCTAATCACATTACCCGAAAGGAGCGTAAAAATGTCAATTGTCCTTATAAGAGCCTGCATTCTTTACATTGTCATAACCTTTTCCCTGCGGCTGATGGGAAAGCACCAGCTCGGCGAGCTTCAGCCGTCGGAGCTTGTCGTCACCATTCTCATATCAAACATCGCCGCAATCCCCGTCGAGGATAGCTCCATACCAATGATTCTCGGTATTATCCCGATACTGACGCTGGTGTGCCTTGACGTTATAGTGTCGCAGATTATGCTTCGCTCGGCGAAATTCCGAAAGCTGATGATAGGCTCGCCGCGCATTATTATTTCCGAGGGGAAAATTCTGCAAAAGGAAATGCGCCGCCTGCGGTATACCGTTGACGACCTTATGGAAGCAATGCGCGAGCAGGAGATTTTCGACATCTCGGAAATCCACTTTGCGATTGTCGAAACCAACGGCAAGATACACTTTATGCAGAAAAAAGACTTTCAGTCCGCGTCAAAGGAGGACGTCGGGCTGAAAGAGTCCACGGGCGACCCCCAGTCGGTGCTTATCCGCGACGGCGTCGAGGACGAGGAGCAGCTTACCCTGTTAGGGCTTGGCAAGAGCTGGCTTCACTCTTGTCTGAGGAGCGAAAACCTCTCGGTTAAGGACGTGTTTCTTATGACCGCGGACAAAAACGGCAAACACAACATCATAAAACGGCAGGAGGCGCTTAAATGAACAGGCTTATCATCAGCATTGTTATCCTGCTTGTTATGGCGGCGGGGAGCGCGCTTGCGGTTATGCAGGTGAACTCTGTGACGGACAGCCTGCTGTCGCAGGTGGAGAAGGCGGAGGACGCTTTTATGCGCGGGGCGCACGACGAATGCGTCGCTGCCGCCGATGAAATGAACACGCTGTGGCACGACTTTATGAGCACCTGCATTCTGGTAAACGACCTCGGCCACGCGGTTGAGATAACGTCGTCGATAGTGGAAATCGGCTCGTTTGCGCGCGAGGACAACGACGAGCTGTACACTGCCTGCGACCGCGCCGAGGCGCAGATTGCGCTTTTCAGGGATATGCAGACGCCAACCCTGTGGAAAATACTCTAGCGGCGGGTTAGTGTGTCGTTTTCCACCCCAAAAAGCATTGACACGGTAAATTTTATGTGCTATAATACAAATGGTTATTAAGATTGTTTTCATTTCGTTTCCATTTTCTTTTCTCCGTTGTGTTGCCGCCGGCGTGATTGCGTTGGCGGCGCTTTTCTTTTATGTGCGGCTTAGTGTGTCGTTTTCTGCCCCGAAAAGTGTTGACAGGGCGGGGGTTTCGTGTTATAATAAAAGCACAAGTTAAGCGCGGACTTCCACGCAGATTAACTTGGCGTGTGTCTTTTACCCATACTCTTTCATAGCCGTCGGCGAAATTGCGTCGACGGCGCCTTTCTTTTTGCGGGGTGGTTTAGTGTGTCGTTTTCCGCCCCAAAAAGCATTGACAGGGCGGGGTTTTCATGCTATAATACAAGCACAAGTTCGATATGTTTTCTTTTTACCTCTCCTAATTGCCGCCGCGTAAAAACGGCGGCGCTTTTTTTGCTTTGTTTTCGGCATATTGCACGTCCGACAGCGCATATACTGTGGTAAAAACGGAGGTGCACTATGGGAAAATTTCGGACGGTTATAATAACGGCAGCGACGGTTGTTTGCCCGCTGCTCGCGGCATACAGCAGCGAAGCCGGCGCGGTAATAAGCGAAGCGGCTGCGATTTCTGCGGGAAAACCGCTTACAGCGGCGGTTTTTCAGGCTTCCCCGAATGCGGACGAGCAGGCTTCCGATTCTTCGCCCGATAGCGGGCACCCTTCTCCCGAAGCAAGCGGGCAGCCCGATTATACCGAGCCGACTTTTTCCGAGCAAGAGCCGAATGAGCCTGATGATTCAGATGTGCCGTCAACCGAGCCGGCCCCTACCGAACCAAACGCGCCCGAAATTGACCCCGCAGAAGCTGCGCAGGCGAGCTTTGCGGGCACGCTGATAACCCGCAACATAACTACCGCGCCCGACGATGGCGCAGAGCTGTCGGGACGCGGCGGGCGGATTATCCGCGAGTTTTACGGGAAAAGCGCCGCGCCCGACTACATAACGCTCGAAAATGGAGCGCAGGTGCGAAACTGCACAAATATGCCGAACGAGGAGCTTCTCGCGGCGGCGGACGAGCTGCCCGACATAGCGATTGCACAAAACTGCGCCGCGCCGCAGGTGCTGATTGTCCACACGCACACGACGGAATCCTATGAGCAGACGCAGGCAGAGGAATACGACAGCGCCGTTCCCTCGCGCTCGCGAAACGCCGAGAGGAATATGACCGCGGTCGGGGAGGCGCTTGCGCGGGAGCTTTCGGCAAGAGGGATTTCGGTGCTGCACGACGGGACGGTTCACGACTACCCCGTTTATACGGGCGCATACGACCGCAGCGAGCGGACTGTGCTTGCGGCAAAGGCGGACTACCCCGAAATCAAAATCATCATAGACCTGCACCGTGACGCTATCGAAAACCCCGACGGCACGCGCGTTGCGCCGACAACCGAGATAAATGGCAAAAGCGCCGCGCAGTTTATGATAATTACAGGCTGCGACGACGGCAGATTCGGCAATATGCCGCAGTATATGGAGAATTTCAAGCTTGCGTGTCTAATGCAGAGAACCGCCGAGGAGCTTTACCCCGGGCTTGCGCGGGCAGTGCTTTTTGACTACCGAAACTACAACCAACACCTCTCGACAGGCTCGCTGCTTATCGAAATAGGCAGCCACGCTTCATCGCTTGACGAGGCAGAATACACCGCGCAGCTTCTCGGTGAGATTATCGCAAAAGCAGCGCAACAACTGTCCGAGTCTTGACACCGCCGCAGGAAAATGGTACAATATATTCAGGCATAATGCGGCTTTGGGAGATTTCGGAGGTGGCACAATGGCGAAGAGAGATGACAAGCGCAAGGACAACAACAAGCTTGAGCGCGCGATTATGCGCAACTGGATAATCTGCGGCGCTTCGCTCGCGGCGATTATCGCGCTTTATATGATGTCGAAGGGGTAAGTGCGCTGCGGTTCTTTTTGAGGAACAGCAAGGCTGCGCTTTTTGCGCACGATATAAATTTGTTGATAGATCGGCAGTGGAAGATTTTGGTATGATAGACGTTGAAATTTCCAAAAAGATAAAGGAACTAGGCTTGCTTCATAAACAACGGTGGGGTAAAGAACCCGATTATACTATTGTTCCAAAAGGAATAACACAAGAGATTCTTCTCAAAGTGCTTGAAAGAATAGTAGATACAGGCGAGAGCGAATTAGTAGGATGGAACAAAATAGACGGATAAATTCCCTTTTTCCGCGAGATAACAACAGCCCGAGAGGAAAACGCTTCCTCTCGGGCTTCTTTCCGTTTCACATCGGCGGGACGATTATCGTCTTTCTGCCGAGCTTTGCGGCGTAGTCAACCGTGTACTTTGTACCCCCGCTCTTCCCGTCGTAGACGGCAAGCAGGATATCACACAGCTCAACAAGCGCGCGATTTCGCTTGTGCATACAGTCGCGCGTGTAGCTTTCGCTTATGCAGATAACCTTGTCGCAGCCCGAAAGCACCGCGCGGTAGCGCTCCCTGTCCGCTTCGCTCCATTTCGCGTCCTGTTCGCGGCAGGGTATAACCGCGGTGAGCTTTATCCCGCTGCGCTTTTTCTTCAGCTCAAGCACCGCCTCGGCGCACCACATATCAACGCCAAGCGCCATTCCGGTGCAGAATTCTGCCGCGCCGCTGTCTGCAAGATAAGTGATTTTCTCCATAAGCCGCTGCTTCAAATCAACGCACATCGGGTCGTCCTCGCCGAAGAAATTCAGCTTTGACGGACGGTAGCCCGTGAAAGATACTCGGTACATCAGCTGCTCCTTACGCTTCGTCGGGGTGGTTTTTGCGGTATGCAAGATAGCTTTCGAGAATAATCGCAGCGGCTGCGGCGTCAAGCGTTTCCTTGCGCTTTTTTCCGCGAACGTTGTTCTCGTTCATTATGCTGATTGCGGATACGGTGGATGAGCGCTCGTCCCACATCACAACGTCAACCGCCACTTTCTCGCGAAGCCGCTCCGCAAAAAGGCGGCATTTCTCCGAGCGCGGACCCAGCGTGCCGTTCATATTTATCGGGTGCCCCACGACAATGCGTTCCGCCTTGTTAAGTGCCGCCTGCTCGGCGGTTTTTTCAATGCAGCGGTCGAAATCCTTTTCGTGGATAATCATAAGCGGCGTTGCGAGGATTTCCCCCTTGTCGCAGCAGGCAAGCCCTGTTCTGCTGTCGCCGTAGTCAACTGCCATTATCTTCATCGTCCGTCCTCCGCGTTAAATCTTCACATTAAATCTTCTTTATCCTTGCGTAGTTTGCCATAAGCTTTTTCTGCTGTCCGTTGTCAAAGTCAATGGTGAGCATACTGTCGTTGCCCATCTGCTTTGCTGCGGCAACGGTTCCCTCTCCGAAAACGTTGTGTATAACGCGGTCGCCCGTCGCAAAGGTTTCTCCCGTAACATGCGGCACTGCGGTGACTGCGGGCTTTTTCGCCTGCTCTGCGAGATAGTTCGGCCTTTCGGGGCGCTTGAGTGGCTCTGTCGGGCGCTTGCCCTCACCGATTTTCTCGGTAAGCTCATCAGGAATTTCGCGGATAAACGTCGAAAGCTTGTTTGACTGGCTCTTTCCGTACAGCATTCGGAAGCCTGCGTGGGTAACGTACAGCTTCCGCTTTGCGCGGGTTATCGCAACATACGCAAGGCGGCGCTCCTCCTCCATTTCGGTCGGGTCAAATATGCTCATATTGCTCGGAAAAATTCCGTCCTCGGCGCACACTAGAAACACCGTGTCGAACTCCAAGCCCTTTGCGGAGTGCATTGTCATAAGCGAAACGCGGTCGGTTTCGGCGTCGTAGTTGTCCATATCGCTGACAAGCGCAACCTGCTCGAGAAAATCGGGAAGAGCCGCATCGGGCTGATCGTCAAGCAGCAGCAGCGCGTTTGACTTTAGCTCGTTTATGTTCTCAAGGCGCGACTGCCCTTCGTCGCCCTGCGCCTGAAGCGCCTGAACATAGCCGCTTTTTTCCGCAACCGCGTCGATAAGCTCGTCAAGCCGCGCTGTATCGGCAAGCTCGTCAAGTTCCTCAAACAGATTTGCGGCAGCCCTCAGCGCATTAGCCTTTCGCGAGAGCGAGGGCAGGCTGTCCGCGTCGCGGCAGACCTCGATAGGGCTGATGTGCATTGCCGTTGCGATACGCACAATCTCGTCAACCGTCGCTTCGCCTATGCCGCGTTTCGGCTCGTTTATCACCCTGCGGAAGCGTATCATATCGTAGGGGTTGTTTATCAGCGCGAGATAGGACATAATGTCCTTGATTTCCTTTCGGTCGTAGAAACGCAGACCGCCGACAATCTTGTAGGGTATTCCCGAGCGCACCAGCGCGTTTTCAAACCCGCGCGACAAAGCGTTTGAGCGGTAAAGCAGCGCGTAATCCGAGTAGCGCTTGCCGTCGTTTACTCCCTGCAAAATCGTGTCCGCAACCGCCTTTGCCTCCATAGCCTCGCTCGGGAAAAGGCAGACCTTTATCTTCTCCCCCTCGCCGAGGTCGCTCCACAGCTTCTTCTCCTTGCGGCGGGTGTTGTTTTTGATAACCGCGTTCGCCGCATTAAGGATATTCTCGGTGGAGCGGTAATTCTGCTCAAGGCGTATCGTTTCGCAGTTTCTGTACTGCTTCTCGAAGTTCAGTATATTCTCGATTGTAGCGCCGCGGAAGCGGTAGATTGACTGGTCGTCGTCGCCGACAACTCCGAGGTTTCCGTCCTCGCCCGCGAGCATCGAAATCAGCTTGTACTGCGCAACGTTCGTGTCCTGATACTCGTCAACCATAATGTACTTGTACAGGTTTCGGTAGTGGCTAAGCACATCGGGGTGCTGCTCAAACAGCTTAACCGTAAGGTAAATGATATCGTCAAAGTCAACCGCATTCGCCGCGGTAAGCGCCGCCTGATACTCGCTGTAAACCTGCGCCGCCTTTATCTCGATAAGCTCCGCAGACTGCTGCGCCGCCGCTGCAAACTGCTCCGCCGAAATCATCTTGTCCTTGCAGCGCGAAATCTTGTTTTTAAGCACCTTTACGCCGAAAATTTTTTCGTCGATGTTCAGCTTTTTCATCGCTTCCTTTATAACGCGCTTTGAGTCGTCGTCATCGTAGATGGTAAAGCTGCTGCGGAAGCCCAAGTGCTCGATTTCGCGGCGGAGAATTTTAACGCAGGCAGAGTGGAATGTTGACGCGTTAATCTTCTCGGCGTCCTCGCCTATCATATCGATAAGGCGCTGCTTCAGCTCGCCCGCCGCCTTGTTCGTAAAGGTTATCGCGAGGATATTCCACGGATTTACGGGGTTTACGGCGATGATTTTTGCGAGCCGCTCTGCGTTTTCGGGAGTTTTTTCGAGAGAGGGATATTCCGCGAGAAAACGCTCGTCCTCTGCGGAAATATCGCGCTCGGTTTCGTCGTGATATGCGTTTCCGAAGCGCAGCATATTCGCGATTCGGTTGCAGAGAACGGTGGTTTTTCCGCTGCCCGCGCCCGCGATGATAAGCACCGCTCCGTTTACGCGGAACACCGCCTTTCGCTGCATATCGTTCATTCTGGAAAAGCAGCTTTCGAGCGCCGCTTTCTTTAGTGTCGTATAGTTCATTCTTCAAGTGCCTTTCGGTTATTTTGCGGAATATTCAAGCCCCCGTATTTCAGAGGGCTTGCGGGTATCATTCTGCGCTTGCGGCGGAACTGCTGGTCGTTCCGAGCGCGATAAACGGGTTAACCTCCGTGCCTATCGCCTGCGGAAGAACGCCGTCCCAGTTGGTTATCTTTAGATAGTCGATGTAGCCGGGGCTGTTTTCAAGCTGCTCCTGAACGACCTCAATCGCGTAAGCTTCCGCGTCCGCCTTGATTTTCTGAGAATCTGCCTCCGCCTGCGCAGCGATAACCTGCTGCTTTGCCTCTTCCTCGCGCTCGGCGGTCTTGTTCTGCATTTTGAGAGCGTCCTGCGCCGCGATTACCTTTGCCTGAATGGACTGCTCAAACGCCGCGTCAAACGACAGGTTTTCGATAGCGAACGCAGTTACGATTATTCCGCTCGGCTCGAGGGTAGTTTTAAGCGACTCGTAAATCGCGTTCTGAACCTCGGAGCGCGACTGAACAAGGTCCTCCGCCTTAACCCTGCCAACCTCGTTCTTCGCTATCTTTGCGACGTTCGGAACAAGCAGCTTTGTTTCCACGTTGGAGATACCGATTGAGCGGATAATCTCGGGCAGCTTTGTGCCGTCATAGTAGTAGTTCAGCTTTAGCTGAAGGCTCTCGACGGTCTGCGTGTCGGAGGTGTATGCGTCGGTGAGCACGGAGTAAATCTGCTCACGCGTGTCAACCTCCTGAATTTCCTCGATAAACGGAATGTGGAAGTTAAGTCCCGCGGAAAGGTCGCTCGAAACTATTCTTCCGAACTGATATTTTACGCCGATAAAGCCCTCATGTACTACCGAAAAGCAGTTGAAAAGCACTAGCAGAATAATCGCGATTATTGCCACGATTGTAACGACAAAGCCTATTCCCTTCTTATCGTTTATGGGCTGCGCGTTGTGGTCGGTTGAAAAATGCTGAATTGCCATTGATTATGTCCTCCTGTTATTCGCTTACGCCTGCCGAAACAAGCTCGCTGTATTTGTCCGAAAGCTGCGCGTTAAGCTGCGGAACAACGTCGCGCCTGCTTATTCCCGCGCGGGCATACGCCTGCGTCAGCATAAGCTTTATTCTGTTCACCTGATTAACCTCGGACGCGCCGGGGTCAAAGTCTACCGCGACAATGTTGCTCTCGGGGTGGCGGCGGCGAAGCTCTCCGATAACGCCCTTGCCCGTAACGTGGTTGGGCAGGCAGGCGAACGGCTGCATACATACGATGTTAGGAACGCCCTCGTCGATAAGGTCAAGCATTTCCGCAGAAAGGAACCAGCCCTCACCCGCGATATTACCGGGAGAAACGATTGCTCTTACCTTTTCGCGCATCTCAAAGATGTCGCCCGGAGAGCCGAACTTCGTTCCCTTAACCGCCTTGCGGTAGCTGCGCTCAAAATACGCGAGCGCCTTTATGCCGAGGTTGTTTATAATCTGCTTCTTCAGGGGAAGATAAAGCATTTCGCTCTTGGTCATACCGTGCGAGCAGATGTAGTAGAAAAATCCCATTAGGTCGGGCACAACAACCTCGCAGCCCTCGTTTTCAAGAAGCCCGATAATGTCATTGTTCGCAACGGGGTGGAACTTTACGAGAATTTCGCCGACAAGACCAACGCGCGGCTTCTTGATATCCAGCACGGGGAACTCGGAGAAGTCCTTTACAATGTTTCTGACGTTGCGGTTAAAGCCGTGGAAATTCGTGTGCTTTAGGTCCTCTCTGAGGAATGTGCGCCACTTCTCGTACAGCGCGTTTGCGCTGCCCTTTTCCTTTTCGTAGGGGCGAACCTTGTACAGGCAGCGGGACAGCAAATCGCCGTACACAATTGCCATAAAGCCCCTTATCGCGAGCGGCGCGGTAATCTTAAAGCCGCTCTGCTTTTCAAGACCTACAGCATTCAGCGAAATCAGCGGAACGTTTCCAAAGCCCGCGTCCTTGAGCGCCTTTTTCAACATACCAACGTAGTTTGTCGCACGGCACGCGCCGCCCGTCTGCGTTATCATAACGGACGTGTTGTTTATGTCGTATTTGCCGCTCTTCAGCGCGTGGATAAGCTGTCCCACGACAAGGATAGAGGGGTAGCACGCGTCGTTGTTGACGTACTTCAGACCTTCGTCCACTACCGCCTTTGAGCAGTCCGTGATTATGTCAAGGTCATAGCCCGTATGGCGGAACGCAGCCTCAAGCAAATCGAAGTGAATGGGCGACATCTGCGGGCAGATTATCTTGTGGTGCTTGCGCATTTCCTTAGTAAACTCGGGCTGGCGCACATAGCCGAGATGTCCCGTCTGCGGCTTGTAGCTGTGGCGCTCGCGCTCGTCCACGACGGAAATCAGCGAGCGCAGGCGTATTCTCGCCGCGCCGAGGTTGTTTACCTCGTCTATCTTAAGGCAGGTGTACAGTTTTCCGAACGAGCGGAGGATTTCCTGTACCTGGTCGGTTGTTATCGCGTCAAGTCCGCAGCCGAAGGAGTTAAGCTGAACAAGCTCCAAACACGGGTGGCGTCCGACAGCGTGCGCCGCAGCGTACAGCCTTGTGTGATACGACCACTGGTCAACAACGCGGATAGGACGCACAACGCTCTCCATATGCGCCACGCTGTCCTCTGTAAGCACCGCGAAGCCGTAGCCCGCAATCATCTCGGGCAGACCGTGGTTTATCTCGGGGTCAACGTGATACGGACGTCCCGCAAGCACGATACCGCGCTCGCCGTTTTCTTCGAGATATTTCAGCGTTTCCTCGCCCTTTTTGCGCATTTGTTCCTTGAACGAAGCGTCCTCGGCGTATGCCTTTTCAAGCGCTGCGGTAATCTCCGCCTTTGTTATTCCCAGCGCGGGCAAATCCTTTGAGAACTCCTCGAAAAGCCGCTCGCCCATACGCTTTTTGTGGAAAATCGGCAGGAACGGGTTCATAAACTTAACGCTCTCGCGAAGCTCGGGTACGGAGTTTCTGATAACCTCGCTGTATGTAGCGACAACGGGGCAGTTGTAGTGGTTGTCGCCGCCAAGCCCCTCGTCCATTTCATACGGCATAGCGGGGTAGAAAATCAGCTTTACGCCGTCGTCTATAAGCGCCTGAATATGCCCGTGCGCAAGCTTTGCGGGATAGCAAACGCTCTCGGAGGGCATAGTTTCTATTCCTCGGTCGTAAATAGCGCGCGAGGACTTCGGCGACAGCTTTACCGAGAAGCCGAGCTCGGTGAAAAGCGTGTGCCAGAACGGGTAGTTTTCGTACATACCGAGCACGCGCGGAAGTCCGATTACGCCGCGCCGTGCCTTGTCCTCGGGCAGACTTTCACGGTCGAAAAGCAGCTTCAGCTTGTATTCATAAAGGTTCGGCAGCTTTTCCGCGGACGAAACATTTCCCGCGCCGCGCTCGCAGCGGTTGTTGCTGATAAAGCGCTTTCCATCGGGGAATTTCGATATGGTAAGCAGGCAGTTGTTTGAGCATTTTCCGCAGCGCGCTGTGGTTTTCTCAACGGAGAAGTTTTCGAGCGCGTCAGCCTTTGAGAGCGTTGTGCCGCTGCCGTCGTCGCGTTCAAGCGCTACTAGCGCCGAGCCGTATGCGCCCATAAGTCCCGCTTTGTCGGGACGGACAACGTCTTTGCCGCAGATAAGCTCAAACGCGCGCAGAACGCTGTCGTTCATAAACGTTCCGCCCTGAACGATGATTTTTTCGCCCATCTCGGCGGTGTCGCGCAGCTTTATTACCTTAAACAGCGCGTTTTTCACGACGGAGTAGGACAGACCCGCGGATATGTCCGCAACGGTCGCGCCCTCTTTCTGCGCCTGCTTAACGCGCGAGTTCATAAACACGGTGCAGCGCGAGCCGAGGTCAACGGGGTTTTCAGCCGAAAGACCCATCTGCGCAAACTCCGCGCTGGTCATACCGAGCGCGTTCGCGAAGTTCTCGATAAACGAGCCGCAGCCGCTGGAGCAAGCCTCGTTAAGCAGAATGCTCTCGATTTCGCCGTTCTTGACGAACATACACTTCATATCCTGTCCGCCGATATCGAGTATAAACTGCGCGCCGGGCAGGATTTTCTCCGCCGCCTTGTAGTGCGCCATCGTTTCGATTTCGCCGAAATCCGCGCCGAGCGCCGCTTTTATAAGGTGCTCGCCGTAGCCGGTAGCGCAAGCCTTTGCTATGTACGCGCCCTCGGGAAGCTTCGAGTAGATGTCGCGGAGTATGCCGATAACGGACTTCAGCGGGTCGCCGCCGTTTCCGCTGTAATATGAGTAGATTATCTCCGCGTTTTTGTTAAGCAGCACCGCCTTTGTCGTGGTAGAGCCTGCGTCAACGCCGAGATAGCACGCGCCGCGGTGCTTAGCGATGTCAGCGGTGGGGATAATCGCCTTTGCGTGGCGCTCGCGGAACGCCAAAAGCTCCTTTTCGTCGGTGAACAGCGGAGCAAGGCGCTCGACCTCTCTGAGCTGGCTTCCGCCGAGCGCAGAGGAGCGCTTTACAAGCTCGTCAATGTCCGCTTCTGCGGTTTCGTCGGAAAGCGCACAGCCCATCGCCACGAAAAGATTTGCGTTTTCGGGGAATATTATATGCTCGGGAGTAAGCCCAAGCGTTTCGATAAAGCGCTGGCGAAGCTCCGAGAGATAGTGCAGCGGGCCGCCGAGAAACGCAACGTTTCCTCTGATTGGCTTGCCGCAGGCAAGTCCGCTTATAGTCTGGTTTACGACCGACTGGAAAACGGACGCCGCCACGTCGCTTCTTTTTGCGCCGTCGTTAAGCAGCGGCTGAATGTCGCTCTTTGCGAAAACGCCGCAGCGCGAAGCTATCGGGTATATCGTTGTGTGCTCCTTTGAAAGCTCGTTAAGCCCGCCGATGTCGGTGTTAAGCAGCGCCGCCATCTGGTCGATAAACGCACCCGTGCCGCCCGCGCAGCTTCCGTTCATACGCTGCTCAAGCCCGCCCGTCAGGTATGTAATCTTCGCGTCCTCGCCGCCGAGTTCGATTGCAACATCGGTTTCGGGGATAAGCTCGCGTATCGCGTTTGTTCCCGCGGCAACCTCCTGCACAAACGGTATTCCGAGCCACTTTGATACGGAAATTCCGCCCGAGCCTGTAACCGCGATAAGAACGCGCTCGCCCTTCAGGGTTTCTCCGACCTCGGAGATGATGTCGCATACCGTTTTTCTTATATCCGAGAAATGCCGTCTGTATTGATTATACAGCAGTTCTCCGTCCTCGCCGAGAACCGCAGCTTTTACGGTTGTAGAGCCTATATCAAGTCCTACTCGCTTCAAATCAAATCATATCCTTTCAATCCCTTGCTA
>SFHN01000141.1 GCA_004555635.1 [Eubacterium] saphenum | reverse complement strand
ACGGTCGGAGCAATTTGCCCCGACCGATTTTGCAAACGAAAAGCGCCGCTCGGTTTGTTGCCGAACGGCGCTTCTTTATTAGTGGTGGAACAGACGAATGCCCGTAAACGCCATTGCGATGTTGTACTTGTCGCAGGTTTCGATTACGTTGTCGTCGCGGATAGAACCGCCGGGCTGTGCGATGTACTCAACGCCGCTCTTGTGTGCGCGCTCGATGTTGTCGCCGAACGGGAAGAATGCGTCCGAGCCGAGCGAAACGCCCTTCATCGTGTCAAGCCACGCGCGCTTTTCCTCGCGGGTGAATACGGCGGGCTTTACCTTGAAGAACTTCTGCCACTCGCCCTCTGCGAGAACGTCCATATAGTCCTCGCCGATGTAGAGGTCGATTGTGTTGTCGCGGTCAGCGCGGCGGATATCGTCAACAAACTGAAGCCCCATAACCTGCGGGCTCTGGCGGAGATACCAGTTGTCTGCCTTCTGTCCCGCAAGGCGTGTGCAGTGAATACGGCTCTGCTGACCCGCGCCGATACCGATTGCCTGACCGCCGCAAGCGTATGCAACGGAGTTGGACTGGGTGTATTTCAGCGTGATAAGCGCGATTGCGAGGTCGTGCTTTGCGCTTTCGGGAAGGTTCTTGTTCGCCGTGGGAATATTCGCGAAAAGCTCGTCGTTTATTACAAGCTCGTTTCTGCCCTGCTCAAAGGTAATTCCGTAAACCTGCTTGCGCTCAAGCGGCTCGGGAACGTAGTCGGGGTCAATCTTGATGATGTTGTAGGTGCCCTTTCTCTTGGACTTGAGGATTTCAAGCGCCTCAGGCTCGTAGCCCGGAGCGATTACGCCGTCGGAAACCTCGCGCTGAATAATTTTCGCGGTGGGAACGTCGCAGACATCGGACAGCGCGATGAAATCGCCGTAGCTGCTCATTCTGTCAGCGCCGCGCGCTCTTGCATATGCGCAGGCAAGCGGGGAAAGCTCGCCGAGGTCGTCTACCCAGTAAATCTTTGCGAGGGTGTCGGTGAGCGGAAGTCCGATAGCAGCACCCGCGGGCGAAACGTGCTTGAAGCTTGTCGCAGCGGGATAGCCCGTCGCCGCCTTAAGCTCCTTTACAAGCTGCCAGCCGTTGAATGCGTCCATAAAGTTGATGTAGCCGGGTCTGCCGTTAAGCACCTCGATAGGAAGCTCCGCGCCGTTTGCCATAAAAATGCGGGACGGCTTCTGATTGGGGTTGCAGCCATACTTTAACTCTAACTCTGTCATTTTCGTTCTCCTTACTTGTTCTTGTTTACAATTCTGCTCTCGTACTTGCCTGTTGCAAGGTCGATGTATCTTACAAACAGCGAAACCTTGTTGTCTGCGTTAAGGTTTGTCCAGACAAGGTCGGTAAAGCTGTCGATATCCATATCGGGAATAAGAACGTTCTTCGGCTCGCCCTCGAAGCTGGGAAGTCTGCGAACACCCTGCGCTGTTGTGATTTCGTCGCCAGCGTAGGTGTGGATAAAGCTGCCCTTTCCGTTCATCGGGTTGGTGTAGGCGTAGGTGTAGCGGCGGCAGGAAGAGCCGTCACCGTCTGCGGATTTCAGGATAGACATTGCGTAGTTCATCTCGCCGTTTTCCGCGTGGATAATGCCGGAAATGCGGGGGGTGAAGTTGGGCGCGTCGTCCTCAAACTCGCGGCAGCGCAGGCTCTGCTCAAACGTCATCTGCTTGTCCATATTCTCGTAAATCGTGTCGGTCTGGTCGCCGTTTGTCACGATAGTCTTGTTTCCGAGAACGCGGACGGGCGCGTATATGATAAGGTGCGGGTCAACCATCTTCGACGGGTCAAACGCCTGCGTGCGGATTCCCTCGCCGTCCTCTACGAAAACGCGGTTGCGGCTGTTTTCGCTTCTGCCCATAATAAAATAGGCGGTTACCGCCTTTTTGCCGTCGGCGGATTTGCCGATGACAATTCCTCTGCCGTGGTAGGCAAGGGAATTAAGCTCCTTTTTAAGCTCAATGTACTCCATATTGTTCTCCTTTCAGAATGTGCCTGCATAGCAGGAAGTTGTATAGCTTACGGAAACAAGTCCGTTTTGTTGATACTTGTCAAACAGCGCGCCTATTTCCTTGACAAAATCCGCATAGCACTCGTCGTTTTCGCGCGGCGCGTATGAGCGCGAAAGCGTATCGCCCAAGAAATGCTCCCGCGTCATTATAACGGGGTTTTCCATATTGAACACCTCGACTGACGCGAAATACTCATTGCGCAGAAAGCGGTCGCCTTCCTCGCCGGAGCGCTTTCCCATATGCCCGTTTCGGTTCGCGAAAAGCGGGCAGTATTTCTCGCATACTCTGTCCCTGTCCGCAGAAATTCCGTCAATTCGGCGGCTGTTGAAAACAATCGCAAGCCGTCCGCCGTCTGTCAGCAGCCGTTTGCACTCCGCGCGGAATTTCTCCTCGTCAAACCAGTGGAACGCCTGCGCCGTGGTAATCAGCCCGAAGCTATGCGCAAGAAGCCCCGTGTTCTCCGCCGAAGCGCGAACCGCCTGCAAATCGGGGAAATTGCCGCGAAGCTTTTCGAGCATATCGCCGTTAGGCTCCACCGCCGTCACCCGCCACGGCTTTTCCAGCAGCTTTTCGGTGAACTTTCCCGTGCCTGCGCCAATGTCGGCAACAGCTTCCGCGCGGGTCAGCGAATACAGCAGGTCAATAAGCTCGCTCGGATATGACGGGCGGAATTTATCGTAGTATTCGGCTTTGCCGCTGAATTTTTCCTCGTTCATAGGCACCTCTACTCTGCGGCGTAGTTTCCGTCCCCGCCGCGGTAGTCCCACGGGCTGTCGCCCTCATATGCGCCGACATACACCGCATTATCGCCGCAAACCCGCCACTCAAGACCGCTTTCAAGCTCCCATACGCAGGTAAGCTCCAGCGAAAACGCCATTGGCGCGTCGTCCTCGGTCATATAAGACGGCGGCGTAACCGTCAGCGCGACGGGATAGATGTACTTCAGAATGTCCCGTACGGGCGAGCCTTCTTCAAAGTCCCACTCAATCTCGGGGTCGTCAAGCCCGTACTCCTCGACATATTCGAGCGCGTATGCAGCGGTAGCGCTAAGCAGCTTTGCGACAAGCTCCTGCGACATTTCCAGAAAGCCGTCCATACAGCGCGCCACATACTCGTCGCTGCCCTTTTTCGAGATAACGGTTATCTCGCGGTCAAACAGCGGGCTGTAAAAGCTGCCCTCGATTCCGTAAATAGAACTTATCAGATTATAGTTGCTCATTCGTCAATCTCCGTAACACCGTTCACCACGCGTATCTTGTCCTGACAAAACAGCGAAACCGCCTGCGGAAGTATCTTCCACTCCGCCTGCTCCATAATGCGCCGCTGAAGCGTTTCGGGCGTGTCGCCCGACTGCACCTCGACAGCCTTTTGCAGGATAATCGGTCCCGCGTCGCACTCCGCAGTTACAAAATGCACCGTAGCGCCCGACACCTTTACGCCCTTCGCAAGAGCCGCTTCGTGGACGTGCAGCCCGTAAAAGCCCTTTCCGCAGAAGCTGGGTATAAGCGCGGGGTGAACGTTTATCATTCTGTTAGGGAACGCGTCGCAGACCTGCTCGTCGAGTATCGTCATAAAGCCCGCGTAAACCACCAAATCCGCCTTTTCTTCCAACAGCGCGTCGCGCATTGCCCTGCTGTAAGAGGCAACGTCGGCATAGTCCCTGCGGACAAGCACGCGCGTCGGAATGCCATTTTGCTTCGCACGTTCAAGCGCGTAAGCGTCCGCCTTTGAGGAAATGACGCAGGTGATTTTTCCGCCCTTTATCTCGCCGCGCTTTTCTGCGTCGATAAGCGCCTGCAAATTCGTGCCGCCGCCCGACACAAGAACACATATATTCTTCATTAGTCCTCCGTTTTGCGGCACAAAAAGCCGCCCATAAAAAATTCGGCTATGCTGTTGAGCCACGCCACAAATATGGCAAAATAGCTCTTTCCGGTGCAAAGCGTGGGGTTTTCGTAAATATCAATATACTTGTAGACAATCGAATAAACCCATATTACATTATCATTTCAGAGTTTTAAGCTGTTTCGGCTTCGGAAAATCCCCCTATAAATATGACTTTTGGGGGCAGGTGAAAACCTGCTCCCTAGTCAGATGTATTGCGCTGTGTTATTCTATGACAACGCCCTCGTCGCTCGCGAAGGTTTCACCGATAATATATGCCTTGTCGCCGTGGGAGGCAAGAATATCAATTGCCTTCTGCGCGTCCGCCTTGTCAACGACAACCATCATTCCGATACCCATAT
>SFHN01000140.1 GCA_004555635.1 [Eubacterium] saphenum | reverse complement strand
AGTTTCCGTAAACGTCATAAAGCGTCATCGAATAGCTGAAATCGCCTTCAAACAGCGGCTTGTATTCAATCGTGATATCGCCGTTTACGGTGTAATCCCCGAAGTCGATATACTCGCTTCCGTCATCGAAAATCGCGAGATAAAGCGGCGTTATAACATCGCCGTCCTTCAGCGTAACCGTTTCCCTTGCGGCTGCGCCCGTCTGTGGGTCAATTCCCGCCCACGTGCCGATAACGTTCCACCGCTGCGTGTTCCAATCGTATTCGATACGCAGGTTTGTCTGCTCGCCGTTAAGCAGAATGGGGCAGGTGTAGACGCTTATGTCCTCCGTTACGCACACCGTTTCGATAGCAAGCGGCATATCGCCCAAGGAAACCCAGCTGCCGTCAAAATTGTCCTGAAGCAGCATATAGTCATAGTCCGTGATAACGTCGTCGTCCTCGCCAAGATATACGCTGACTCCGTCAAATTCTGCAAACAGGCTGCACGCGGCATAGTTGAACGCGTCCATATCCGAAAGCTGAACGGTATAAATCCCGTCCGCGTCAAAATACACGCTGTCTATGCCTATCGTGCTGTTTTCGTCCGCCTGACAGAAATCCCCGCTGTTGGTGCCTGTGTTGTCGTTTGCGAAGTAGTCCTGCTCCCACAAATTGTCGCAATCGTCAAGCAGATAGCTGTTGTCGTAGCCGAATATATCCCCGCCTGTCGTTCCGTAAGCCGCACGGTCAACAAACGCGAGATACCAGCTGCTTGTGCAAATGTCGGAGAAAACCGACAGTTCCTCTGTGCCCTGAACCGCAAGCGGATAGTACAGCGAAAGCCCGCCCGCGCCGCTGTGCTGCGGACCGTTTACGCTGCACACAATCGCGTTTTCAAGCTTTTTCAGCGTGTCGGCTGCGTTCGGCGCATACGGCTTTACCGCGGTAAGCAGCCCCTTCAGGTCAACCATATTCGTATAGCCCTCGCTGCGGTTGTTTCCGCCGAAATTGTCCGCGCCGTAAATTGCACGAAAGATATCGTTAAGCTTGCCGCTTTCGTACATTTCTTTTGCGGTTTTGTCAAACGAAATAAGCAGCTCGTCAAGCGCGGAAAGATCGGTTATCGCAAAGGTCGCTCCCTCGTAATCTTCATTGTCAATACAATGCTGATAGTAGCTTGGACACTGCATTTCGCCAAGCTCTGCGCCGTCTGCGTCGGGATTCTGCGCAAGGAAGTTCAAAATGTCGGTGTAGTTCCACCCGCCGCCCGGCTCGGTTTCCTCCGAGGCGAACATATACTTCGCATAAGGCACAAGAATGTTCGCCGTTTCAAGGGTGCTCATAAGGCAGGCGTCAAAGCCGATGAACTCAAACTTATCCATCATACTGTCGTACACCGAGTTCAGCGCCCTGTCAATCTCCCGCAGGGAAAGGCTGTCGCTGTCGTAGTTCTCGTCAAAGCAGACGCCGCTTATGCTTCCGCCGCCGTGGTTCCAGAACACCAGCCCCATTTTCGCCGCGGGGTATTTCTCTATCCCCCACGACACGAAATCTGCGAGCGTTTCGGCTTCTCCCATACTTGCGGCGGGAAGCTCGTCAACCTGCTCTATGTCGCCGTCAATATTCACATACCGCTGTATCGCGCTGTTTGAAATACCGCAGGACCATTGAGCGGTTCCGCCCGTCTGATAGACGATATGTACGTCGTCGCTGTACTGCGCGCTTATCGCTTCGTATAAATCAATGGTTGCAGCCTCATAGTCGCTTTCTAGGTCAGTTCCGCAAAGATACACCAGAATGGTCCAGCCGCTGTCGCCCATTTCCTCGGTCTGCGAGCGTGTGCGGCGGTCTATTCCCAGACTTCCGCCGGAAACGGAAAGCGTTGTTGCGCCGCCGCTTCGTTCTGCGGGGTCGGTTTGCCCGTCAGCGGGAGCTTCGTCTGTTTGAAAATAATCCGACTCGTCGCTTTCATATTCATACATCGGATCGTCAATATTTGCCACACAGCCCGACAAAATAAGCGCTGCCGCCGCTGCTGCAATTATAGCTTTTCTTTTGTTCATAAATATCTCCAAAAAAGTCTTATCCGCCGAAAAAATCAGTATTTGCGGTTTTGTCATCACCCTTTTGGGTGAGTTGTGAAAATGTCAGATTAGCTTCATTTCTCGGGCTATCATAACCGCCTCTGTCTTGTTTTTTGCGCCAAGTTTGCGGTAAATCTCCTTTATGCGCGAGCGCAGCGTTTCAAAGTTCATTCCGAGCCTTTCCGCTGCCTTCTGCGCCGAAAGACCTTCGGCAAGGCAGGAGAGAATACGCACATCTATCGGAGAAATATCCGCCGCGCTCGCCTTGTCGGTTTTCAGGTACAGAGGATATCTTCTCGCGACTTTTCCCGTTGCTTCGTAAACCGTGTCAAACCATTTCGTGTCGATTTTTGCGTCGGCGGCGCAAAGCTCGCGGCACTCGGTAAGAAGCGGGAAAACAGCCGCGCCCTCCCGCGAAATTATCGGCACAAAGCTGTATTCGCAGATGATTTCAAGCGCCCGAACAAACTCCTCCTGCCACTCGCTTCCGCAGCGGAATTTGATTATCGCTGTGAGAAACGAAAGCTCCATTCCAATGAATTTCCTGTCGCATTTCTCGGCGTAATACCGAAGGGATTCTATAAGAGAATAGGCTCTTGCGAACTCGTTTTTCGACAAATAGCAGCGTATCTTTGTAAGGTAGCGGTAGCGCTCCATCGCTATGAACGCTTCGTCTTCGTCGGGCGCGGTTTTAAGCCAATCCTCGACAGCGGCGGTATCCCCCTCCATAAGCGCAATTCGGCAGCGAAACGCCTCAATTGTAGGCAGTATGCGGGTCATCTTTTCGCGCTTTGCGGTCTTTTCGAAGGAGTCAAGAAGGCTTTTCGCAGCGTCGGGGTTTCCGGAAACAATGTGCTGCCGCATAAGCACCGCGTTTGCGGCAAAGCAAAGCTCAAGCTTGCCGCCCGTTTCCGCCTCAAGCTTTGCCTTTGAAACCAGAGAGATTATCTCGTAGGGGTCGCCGCCCTTTTCAAAGAAGCTCTCCGCGAGCGCGGCATTCACCAGCCCCTTTCCGTATTTCCCGAGGAAAGAACAAATCAGCTTGCCCGCTGTTGAAGCAATTTCACGGTCGTGCTTGCTCCATTCGCAGAAGTCCTTGCCTCCGTTCATAAGCGAGGGCTGATTGCTTGTAACCGAAAACTCGGGCATAGGTATTGACCTATCCTTAAGCAGAGTATAGCAGCTTTTTATCAGCTCGAGAATGCTTTTGCTTCCCCGTCCGGGCAGTGAAATATCAAGATATGCAAGCTGACGGGTCGCTTCGCGGTGCTCCGAGCCTTTCGCGCCGTCCCTGTATTCCTTAAGCCTGCCGTACCAGTATTCGCTCTTGTCAAAGTCCATCAGCATTGAATACAGCAGCGACATTGCCGACATAAGATAAACGCTTCCGCTTATATCCTCGTCTGACAGCGCAAGATAATACTTTCGCATTTCAATAAAGTAGCCCGCCTCGGGGCATTTTCGCGCGTTGCGCAGAAGAAGCTCGCGGATTCGCCCCGACTCGTTGTGTTGTACATACAGCTCAAGCGCCTTGTTGTCCTCATCGTGCGCTTCGTAGTATCCGCCCGCAAGCAGCGCGAAGTTTTTCAGCTCGTTTTGCGGAAACTCCTTTGCCGCCTTGTTTTGAAGCGCTTGACGGAACGGCGGACGGATAGTGTACAGCCCGTCCTTATTGTATATGAAATTGCCCGTATCCAAAGCGCGCTCAATCAGACTGTAGGCGGCGGGGTTGCCCGTTATCATAACAGCAAGCTGCTCAGAAAACTCGTCAACAATGCTGACTTTCATAAGGAAATCAACCAACACGGTATTCATCGCGGAGAGAATGTTTTCCTCGAAATATCTTTCTATTGTTGCGAGATTTTTCTCGTAAAGCTCCTTACCTATTCTGTCGCCCGCAAGAAGCCGCCGCGCGGTGTATTTTACACCGATTAGGTTTCCTTCGCAGCATTTTCGCAAATAGCAAAGCTCGTCTTCGGACAGAATTATCCCCTCGGAGCGCATATAGCGGTCGATTCCCTCAACAGTAAGCGCCAAATCCTCCTCGGAAATAAGTATCATATCCCCTTTTATAAACGTGTCAAAAAGCCAGCTTGGCATTTTGCTTCGTCCCGCGATAATGAGCCAAAGCTTTTTCCTGCCAAACAGGGATACGATTTCGCTTCTAAGCTCCTCGTCATCAATGGCGTTTACATTGTCGATAACTACCGTTTCGGCGCAGTCCTCGGGAATCAGCGACAA
>SFHN01000139.1 GCA_004555635.1 [Eubacterium] saphenum | reverse complement strand
CATTAGGACGATATATCAAACACAAATCACATCTCATACCACATTTAGAAAATACCTTATCCATTATAAATTTCCTCCGAAAATTCCGATTTGGTACAATATAAGAGTAGCAACCCAATGCAAAAAGCATTGCAAAACTACTCTTATTTTTTACAATAAGAAGGAAAGGTCCGGCGCAATTCCCATTGGATTAACACATCCGCTCGATAAACTGTCGACCGCCTCCTATTGTATGCATTCGAGTAAACAGGTTGAAGCATAGCCTAATAAATTCCTGCGCATCTATTACACAAGAGTGATGGAAATTTATTGCTGATTTCTCAAACCCTTGTTTATATCACCTATTAGCCGAGAAAAATTTTCTCTTTTTCGGCTGTTTTGGTTATGCTTTCTTATCTGTCGAAAAAATTTGTTTTTTTCTCAAAAAAGGGCTTGACAAACAGTAACAGGTTTTCCGCTCTGTTCATTATGTTAAAAATATCGGAAAATCTAACAAAAGCGGCTAACGCACCCGAATCAAAAAATAAACCGACCGCAAAGGGTCGGTTTATCTTCTTCTTTTTTAGCTCAACCAAAACGTTGTCGGGTATTGCCGCGGGGGAATTACTCGCCCTTCTGTGCTGCGAAGCAAGCGCTGCAGTAAACGGGTCTGTCGCCCTTCGGCTCAAAGGGAACCTTTGCTACGCCGCCGCAGCTAGCGCAGGTTGCCTCAAAGAGAGTTCTGGCGCCTCTGCCGTTGTTCTTCTTAGCGTCACGGCACGCCTTGCATCTCTGGGGCTCGTTGGTGAAGCCCTTCTCTGCGTAGAACTCCTGCTCGCCGGCAGTGAATACGAAGTCAGCGCCGCAGTCCTTGCAAGTTAAAGTCTTGTCTGTGTACATAATAATACCTCTTAAAAAATAGAATTGCCCAGTCGGATTTTCACCGACACCTTTGTAAAACAACGCTCTGTAATTAAGCTATTGGGTCATATATAAACGCGAAGCCGCGTTTGGTGCTTTTTGCCGTTTTTCCTTTTTGCTGAACCTACGAATTATCGTCCTTGTCAAAGTGCCTGCGCAACTTTGCGCGAGCTCGCGAAATCGCATTGTCCGCCGATTTCTTGTCAATACCAAGCTGCTGCGCGATTTCATCGTAGCTTAAGCCCAGAATAACCCCGTCAATGCAGCGCATTTCAAGCGGCGTCAGAACGCTTGAAAACGCCCTGTGAAGCTCCTCGCCCGCGAGCTTTTCGAGGTAGATTTCCTCGGGGGAGGGGTATGCCGCACCCGAGCGGTCAATCTCGTCGTCGGGAGAATCCGAGCCGCTAAGCATATTGCTGTGCTTTGCCGAGCGGAGTATGACGTTCTTCATCGCGTTTCGCACGCAGGTACCGGCGTATGCCGAAAAGCTGCCGCGCGTTTCGTCAAAGCTGTCCGCCGCGCTGATTAGCGCACAGAAGCCGTCCGACAAAAGCTCCTCGTAGTCTGCCATCGGGGAATATCTCCGCGCAAGCGCAGACACCGTGGCACGGTATCTCCTGATTATCTCCGAGAGCGCCTCGCCGTGTGCGCCCTGCTCGGAAAGCAGCTCCTCGTCGGAGCGGGAACTTAACTCTGCCATAAATTACCTCGGACTAAAGGGCATAATCTTCCCTGCACCCTGTAAGTATACCATTTTTGCGGCGGTTTGTCAACAGAATATTCCCGCCGTTGTCAAAAAACTACTTTTTTAATAACACGACCGCTGAAATTTTATGCAAAAAGACAAACCGCAGTTTGCCCCTGCCGCTGCTTATCTCGCGTACTTCGCTCTGCCCTCGGTGAAGATGTTTCCGCCGTGGCAGTCTATAGCGACGGTAAGCGGGAAATTCTCGAAATTCAGGCGCTTTACGCTTTCGCAGCCGAGGTCGTCAAACGCGATTACCTCGCACTCGGTAATGCACTTGCAGGCAAGCGCACCCGCGCCGCCGACCGCGCAGAAATACACCGCGCCGTTGCGCTCGATTGCGTCGCAGACCGCCTTGCTGCGCTCGCCCTTGCCAATCATAGCGGCAAGTCCCATATCCAGCATATCGGGGGAATAGACGTCCATTCTCGACGAGGTCGTCGGACCGCACGCACCGATTACCATACCCTCCTTTGCACCGGTAGGGCCTGCGTAGTAGATTGCCGCGCCCTTTAGGTCGTAGGGTAGGGGCTTGCCCTCGCGGTAAAGCTGCATAATGCGCTTGTGCGCCGCGTCGCGTGAGGTGTAAACCGTTCCCGAAAGCAGCACCTTATCTCCCGCGCGGAGAGTGCGCGCCTTTTCCGAAAGCTCCGATGTGTTAAGCTGTATCATTTGTTGTCCTCAATCCATTTGATATAGTATATGCGTCTGTTAATTCCGAAAAAACAGAAAATCAGACTGTTGAGAAGCCGGGGTTATCAATAGTCTGAGCCGAAAGCCTTTCGGCAATCGGCTCAGAAAATCCTTATTATCAGAAGCCAAAGCCGCCGAACATATCTCCGCTCATATCATCGTCGGAGTTGTTGTCGCTGCTTTCTCCCGAGCCGAAGTCCCAGATGGACGAATCATCGGCAGAAGCAGGCTTCGGGTCTTCCGCCTTAGGCTCGGGCGCGTCGCCGAGGTCAAGACCGCCGAAGCCGCTCTGCTCCATTGCTTCAAGCTGCTTCTGAAGGTCGTCCCACGGGTTGGTTTCCGCAGGCTTTTCTTCCTCGGTCTGAATGTCGGCGGCAGGCTCGCTGAAGCTGCCCTGACCGAGCGCCTCTGCTTCCTTAAGAAGCTGCGCCATAATATCCTCGTCGCTCGGAGAATCCTCTGCCATATCGTCCATATCGAGGTCGACGGGAACGTTCGGCTGAACCGCGAACTTCTCCTCCTGCGCCTTTACCGCAGCGAGCAAATCTTCGTTCTCGGAGCCGTCAAGGTTCGAGCTGGTCATAGTCTGGGAAATCAAATCCTCCGCAAAGGTGATGTCGGTGACAGGTTTTGCGTGGTCGGAGTTGTCAAGCGGGAGTACCTCGTTGACGGGGTCCTCTACGGGCGCCTCGAACGCGCCGGTGAGGTCTGCGCCTGCGTCATCGCCGCCCGCCATACCGAACAAGTCGTTTGCAAACGGGTCGTCTGCGGGAGTGTCGGCGGCAGCCGCCTTCTTCTCGTCCTCGAGAATGCTTGCGGCAAGGTCGCTTCCGCCCCAAGCGTCAAACGAAGCCTCGACAGGCTCGGGCTGCTTTTCCTGAACAGGCTCGGGCTGCTTTGCGGTTTTTTCGTCCTTAGCGAGATTCTCGGGCTTTGCGGGCTTTTCGGGAGCCTCGGGCTTCGATTCGGGAGCGGCAGGCTTAACCATTGCGGAGAAGTCGGGGATTTCGACAGCAGCGGGAGCAAGCTCCGTTCCGAGCAGGTCTACCGCAGCATCGCTTATCGACTTGTATCCGCCGTTGAATATCTCCATCTGCGCGCGAACAAGCTCCATAAGCTTCGCAAGCTTTTCGTCTGCCGCGGTACGCCTTGCTTCTGCGTCCGCAATAATCTGAGCGGCGGTTTCCTGCGCTTTGTCGGTGATTTCCTTTGCGTCCTCCTCGGCTCTTGCAAGGGCTTCGTTGTATGCCTTCTTGGCTTCCGCGCTCACGCCCTTGCCGGACTTGAGCATATCGGTCATCTTCTGCTTTTCGTCGCTGAGCTGCTTTTTGAGGTCCTCTACCTGCTTGTTTGCGCGCTCTGCCTTTACGTTCGCGACGTCAAGCTGCTCCTGAAGAGCGGCAGCCTTTTTCTCGCCTGCTTCTTCCGCCTGCTTTACGCGCTCGTCCGCTTCTTCCGCCGTTTTAATGGCTTCCTGCGTCTTTTTGTCGTTCTCTTTCTTTTCAGCCTCGATTTCGTTCATACGCTTGCGAAGGCTGCTTATGTATTCATTAACTTCATTCTTGTCAAAACCCATTGGTTTTGTGCTGAATCCGCCGTCTGCTGCCATAGTGTGATGTCCTCCCTGAAAACAGGCGCAAAAGCGCCATATAATGTACTCTATCATTATATCACATTATCCGAAAATTTACAAGGGTTTTAGCAAATTTTATAAATATGTAGATTTTGGTGGGGAGAATTTGTAGGAATATCCAAAGAAGCGAAATTTTTTTTGTGATATTTATAGATTTTCGGCTGTTCCTGCGCGGAAATGGGCAAAGAAGGTTGTTTTTTTTAGCAAAAATGTGTATAATGGACAAAAGAGGATGCGGGCAGACGGCTCGCAGCGCGAGGGCGCTTTGGAAAGGATTTGATTGCTATGCTGGATAAGACCATGACGTTCTCCGTTCACGAGGACAGGGAAAATGAG
>SFHN01000138.1 GCA_004555635.1 [Eubacterium] saphenum | reverse complement strand
TGCGGTATTACTTTAGGAAAATTGCTCGGCGGCGCGCTGTTTTCGCTCGTTTATTATTCCCAAAGCGAAAGGAAAACCGCCATGGCAAAACCAAAGAGCGTTTTTATATGCCGCGAATGCGGTCAGGAATATCCGAAATGGAACGGAAAATGCACCGCCTGCGGCGCGTGGAACACGATAGAAGAAGCGCTTCCCGTTTCGACGACTGTTGCAGGAAAAATCGCAGCGCCCGTCGGGGAGCTGAAGTACAGCCGAATCGGGGAGATATCCTACTCCGACGAAACCCGCTATGACACGGGCATTTCGGAGCTTAACCGCGTGCTTGGAGGCGGGCTTGTGAAAGGCTCGCTTGTTCTTATCGGCGGCGACCCGGGCATCGGAAAATCAACGCTCCTGCTGCAAATCTGCGGGCATATGGGGAGGGAGCATACCATTCTGTATGTTTCGGGCGAGGAGAGCGAGCGGCAGATAAAACTGCGCGCAGAGCGGCTCGGCGTAAACTCAGACAACCTTTTTCTTGCCTCGGGAAACAACTGCGAGAGCATAATCCATGCGGTTGTAAAGGACAAGCCCGAGGTGGTCATTATCGACTCGATACAGACGATAACAAGCTCTGCGCTCAATTCTTCTGCGGGAAGCATTGTGCAGGTCAGGGAATGCACAAACGCGTTTATGCGTATGGCAAAGAGCGAGGAAATTCCCGTGTTTATCGTATCTCACGTCAACAAGGACGGCGGAATTGCAGGCCCCAAGATTATGGAGCATATTGTTGACACGGTGCTCTATTTCGAGGGCGAAAAGCAGCTTTCCTACCGCATACTGCGCGCGATAAAAAATCGCTTTGGCTCGACAAACGAAATCGGCGTTTTCAATATGGACGACGACGGGCTGCGCGAGGTCAAAAATCCGTCGGAGATGATGCTTTCGGGCAGGCTTCGCAGCGTTTCGGGCAGCGCTGTCGTGTGCTCTATCGAGGGAACGCGACCCATTCTCGCGGAGGTTCAGGCGCTGGTTACAAAGTCGTCGTTTTCCGCGCCCCGCCGCGTTGCGAACGGCTTCGACTACAACAGGCTGTATATGCTTCTCGCAGTGCTGGAAAAGCGCACGGGCTTTTGCTTCGGCAGCGTTGACGTTTATGTGAACATCGTTGGGGGGCTTCGTATCGACGAGCCTGCCGCCGACCTTGCGGTTGCGATGGCGCTTTATTCGGGGCTTACGGACAAGCCCATTCCCGAAAAACTGACGGTGTTCGGCGAAGTAGGGCTTGGCGGAGAGATACGCTCGGTGAGCCACGTTCGCGAGCGCGTCAAGGAAAGCGCGCGGCTGGGCTTTGAAAAGTGCATTATCCCGAGGCAGTCGTTCGGCTCGCTTTCGGGAAAAGAGGACTACGGCATACGGATTATTGGCGCGAACACGCTCGAGCAGGCGTTCCGCGCGCTTAATCCTAAGCAGAGCGAGGGCGCGGAAAATGACCGGTAAGCGCGGCTTTTCGCAGCTGCCGAAAGGGAAGAAGCGGCGGATTTACTCTGCGGCGTTTGTAGTTGTCCTCGCGGCGGAGGTCGCTATCGGCATTTTCGGGCGGGGCGCGCTGAGAAATTTCCTCGGTGATGTGCTTGCCGTTGTCGGCGTATATGCGGCGGCGCGCGTGGTTTTCCCCGAGAGGATAAGGGCGATGAGCGCGGTTGTTACTGCGTTTGCGTTCGCGGTGGAGCTTGTTCAGCTGACGGATTTCTCGGCGCTTTTCGGCGAGGGTACGCTGTTTTCGGTGCTTGTCGGCGCGACGTTCGACCCGCTTGATTTGCTGTGCTATGCTTTCGGCGGAGCGCTTTGCGCGGTGTGGGACATTTTCAGCTGCGGGAAAGCAAGGCGCGGCTGAACGCTTTCAGGGCGCTGCAAATAAAAATTCCCCGAGAAGAACGTTTCGGTTCCTCTCGGGGTTTCTTTATCTGTTTCTTTCCTTCATCGCGCGTTCGATTTCTCTGCCCGCGTCGCGCTTTGCCATATCATCGCGCTTGTCGTGCAGCTTTTTGCCCTTGCACAGTCCGACCTGAACCTTTACCCTGCTGTCCTTAAAGTACATTGATATCGGTATCAGTGTAAGACCGCCTTGCTTTACCTGCCCGAAAAGCTTTGCAATCTGCGCCTTGTGCATAAGCAGTTTTCTGACGCGGTAGGGGTCTTTGTTGAAAATGTTTCCTTTTTCATAGGGGGAAATGTGCATCTGCTTAATGAACATCTCGCCGTTTTCAATCGCTATCCAGCTGTCCTTGAGGTTAACCCCGCCCTGACGGATTGACTTAACCTCCGTGCCGAACAGCTCTATGCCCGCCTCAAAGCTCTCGATGATGAAGTATTCGTGCCGCGCCTGTCGGTTTTCGGCAATGGTTTTTGTGTTCATTGTGTAATCTTGTCCTCCTGTACGGGAGCAAGCTGCGAGCAATTCTCCGCGCGGATTACTCCATACCGACCGCGAATTTCAGAATCTCTACCGCGTCGTCGGGTTTTACGATTTTGTCGCCGTTAACGTCGCCTGCGAGTTTCTGTGCATAGGTGTCGAGAGTTGTTTCGCCGATGATTGCGCGCAGAATTTCCACCGCGTCAAGCGCGTTTACGCGTCCGTCGCCATTTATATCGCCGGGGAGAACTATCGTGTAGTTGGTGTCGCTGTTGGGCGCTGCGGCGGTCATACCTGTCGCAATAAACTCGTTGTCAAGCGCTTCGGTACCGTCAACGTGCTTTACGGTTACGGAAGAACCGTTTTCAAGCGACGCCTTAAACTCGCCAACGGTGTAGCGCGACTTGAATGCGCAGGAAATAGTGAGCTTGCTGTTGTCGATTGTGAATATGTTCGATATGATGTTGAAGTTCTGAAGAACGGAGCTGATAAAGTAGTCGCCGCCTTCCGCGAGTGAAAGAGTAACCGAACCGCTCTTTACGGTGACGTTCTGTACAAACTCGCCCTTCTTCTGAGAGTCGTTCCACTTGTACAGGCGGTAGGTTCCGTCCTTGTACTTCTCGGAGATATCGAGCGTAATATCAGCCTTGCCGGGGAAGGAGCCTTTTTCCACAAAGGAGATAATCTGATAGTCCTTTGCGCTGCCTACCTGATAGCGAATGGTTTCCTCGTTTTCGCTCTGGTACTTTATCTCGGGGTTAAACGCCTTAGGCTCAGTAATGTTCTTGCCGTTGAATACCCACTTGTAGGGGTAGCCGTCGCGGGTAACGCCCGAGTATGTAACGTTCTGGTCAAGACCGTAAATCTTGTCAAAGTCCTCCTTGCTCGCCATATCGGGAATCTTAAGCTCTGTGGGAGTAAGCCCCGCCTGCGCGCGCTGGAACTCTCTGATTGCCGCGTTTGCAATGGTAACGGAGGTGTTCGCGTCGGTAGCGGCTTCCTTCAGGTGGTCAACGGCGGTGGAGAACGCCTTCCAGCTCTTTACGGTGTAGTCGGCTTCCTTATAGCTCTTTGCTATGTTCACAAGGTCGTTAAGCACCTTTTTTGTGGCAGCGGTAACGCCCTTTACAAGCCCCGCCTTTGCGTTTTCGAGCGCGGTAAGCGCATCCTTAATCATATCGGCGTCTGCGCCAGCGTAGCCATAGATTGTCTGTGCGGTTTTGAGCGCAGTTTCAAACTTTGCCCAGGACGAAGCGGTGTAGTCCGTCTTGGTTATCGACTTGCACTGGTTAATCAGCGTTTCAAGGCGGATTTTGAAGGAGTTTGAGTCGCTGCTGTTAAGGAAGTAAATGCTTACTGTTGTGTTGGTGTTCTTATTGGTTGTGGAATCCTTGCCGTAGTACAGTGTAATCGGAATGCTTACGCTTGTTGCCTTGGCGGATTTTACGGTGGAAATGCCGTCGTCGTCCATTGTGACATACTTGGAGATATCCCACTTTACGATTTCGAGCGGGTGAGAAGCTTCGCTTACGATATCCTTGTTGAAATTGTCGTACTCGTCGTATGACGGGTCAAGAGGGTTGTAAAAGAATGTAGGAAGCTCCGTGCCGTCGTTAAGTCTTATTGACGCGAGAATCTGGTTCTTCAGCTTGTTCTCGTTTATCTTGTCGCCGTCCATAAAGTAAAGGGTGGGCGAAGTTGACTCAATGTAACGCTGGTCCGTGGTGTTCATAAGGTTGTCGCTGATGTTCTTTCTTGCGGCGTCGAGGGAAACATACCATGCGGGAACCGTCGTAATGTAGTTGTTGCTGAGGTCAAGCGATGTAAGGCTTATGCAGGTGAGAAGGTTAACTCTGTTAAGAGAGCCGCTTGTCAGCAGGTTATCGGACAGGTTCAGCGTGCGCAAGCGATACATATAC
>SFHN01000137.1 GCA_004555635.1 [Eubacterium] saphenum | reverse complement strand
ATGAGCGAGAAGATAGATATGGTGGTCGAGATGGAGCTTTGGAATCCCGAAAAGACCTACGACAGAATGGGCGTTGATACCCACTATATGACTATCCTCGGCGTAAAGGTGCCGCTGCTTAACATTCCCGTAAAGCCGGGACGTAACCTCGCGGTTATCCTCGAGGTTGCCGCTATGAACAACCGTCAGAAGAAGATGGGCTACAATGCGGCGAAGGATTTGCTCCACCAGCTGGGAATCGAGTCCGAAAGTCAGGAAATCATCTCCGATCTCAACATCTAACATAACGAAAGGAACAATATACAAATGTACAACATAGGAATTGACTTAGGCGGAACTAATATCAAGGTTGGTCTTGTAGACGAGAACTACAACATCGTCGCAAAGGCAACCGCAAAGACGAACCTTCCGCGTCCCGCAAGCGAAATCTGCGACAGCATTGTCGAAACGGTTTGGGTTGCGCTCAACGAAGCTAAGGTTACTATCGGCGAGGTAAACTCAATCGGTATCGGCACCCCCGGCGTTGCCAACAGAAACAGCGGCATTGTGCTGTATTCCTGCAACCTCGGCTTTAACAACACCGACCTTCGCACGCTTATCAAGGCAAAGCTCGGCAAGGAGGTTTACGTTGAGAACGACGCAAACGCGGCGGCTTTCGGCGAGGTGCTTAACGGCGCGGGCAAGGGCTACAAGGACGTTATCGTCGTAACTCTAGGAACGGGCGTCGGCGGCGGAATTATCATCGACGGAAAAATCTACACGGGCTTCAACTTCTGCGGCGCGGAGCTTGGTCACACCGTAATTCAATACGGCGGCAGACAGTGCGGCTGCGGCAGAAGGGGCTGCTTTGAGGCATATTCCTCGGCAACCGCTCTTATAAATATGACAAAGGAAGCTATGGAAGAACACAAGGACAGCAAGATGTGGGAAATCGCGGGCGACATCGCAAACGTTGACGGAAAGACCGCATTTGACGGCTGGAGAGCAGGCGACGCGGCTGCTGCGGGCGTTGTGGATATGTACATAGAATATCTCGGCTGCGGCCTAACGAACATCGTAAACACGTTCCAGCCCGAGGTTCTGCTTATCGGCGGCGGTATCTGCAAGGAGGGCGAGAACCTCACAAAGCCGCTTAACGAGTTCATAAAGCGTGAGAGCTACTGTATCGACCCATCAAGAAGCACCCGCCTCGATATCTGCAAGCTTGGAAACGACGCGGGAATTATCGGCGCAGCGTATCTCTACACGCTGGTTGACTGAACATTGCTTTTTCAGACTTGGATTATAACGCTTCGGGCGGCAATCTGCCGCCCGGTTTTAAGGCAATACCGCTTTATCGGATAAAGGAGGCACCCTTGGATTATTCTTTGCTTATCGGGCTTTGCGAGCGGCTTGGCGTTGAGTACAGGCTGAACGAGCCGCTGAACGTTCACACCACGATGAAAATCGGCGGTGAATGCGATATTTTCGTCTGCCCGCGCGGTGAGGAAGCGGCGGCGGAAATCGTGCGGTTTTGCATAGCCGAAAAAATCCCGTATTTCGTTCTCGGGCGGGGGAGCAATGTGCTTGTAAGCTCAAAGGGCTACCGCGGGTGCATTATTTGCCTTTGCGGAACGGTTTCCCGTATCTCGGTAAGCGGAAATTTCATTACGGCGGATGCGGGCGCGGGGCTGCTGACGGTTTGCAGAGCGGCACTTGAGAACTCGCTTTCGGGGCTTGAGTTTGCTGCGGGAATCCCCGGTTCTATTGGCGGCGCTCTTTATATGAACGCGGGCGCATACGGCGGCGAGATGAAGGACATCGTCCGCTCCTGCCGCTATATTGACGAGAACGGTGCGCTTTGCGAAATGACCGCGGACGAAATGGAGCTGTCCTATCGGCACAGCGTTTTTTCGGTGAGAAAGTGCGTTATCCTCTCCGTTACGATGGAGCTTCGCACAGGGAACAAGGAGCAGATACAAGCGAGAATTGCTGAGCTTATGGCAAAACGCCGCGAAAAGCAGCCGCTGGAATACCCCTCCTGCGGAAGCACGTTCAAGCGCCCCGAGGGCTATTTTGCGGCGGCGCTTATCGAAGAATGCGGGCTGAAGGGCTTTTCCGTCGGCGGCGCGCAGGTAAGCGAGAAGCACAGCGGCTTTGTTATCAACCGCGAAAACGCAAGCTACGAGGACGTTGTCGCCCTTGTCGAGCATATCAAAAGAACTGTTCGCGAACAGAAGGGCGTTGAGCTTGAGTGCGAAATGCTGACCCTGGGCGAGAGGGAGTAAAAATGACAGGCGAAAAAAACGAGATGGAGTTCATTATCGTAACGGGAATAAGCGGCTCGGGAAAATCCTCCGCTGTTAACGTTATGGAGGATATCGGCTTTTTCTGCATAGACAATATGCCGCCGCAGCTTATTCCGAAGTTCGCGGCGATGTGCAACGAAAACAGCGATATATCAAAGGTCGCGATTGTAACCGACATACGCGGCGGCGCGTTTTTCTTCAAGCTTACCGACGTTATTGCAAAGCTGCATATACAGGGCATTGACGTAAAGGTGCTGTTTCTCGAAGCGTCAAAGGAGGTGCTTATGAAGCGCTACTCCGAAACGCGCAGGAAGCACCCGCTTGACGAGCTTTCGGGCGGCGACCTTTCAAAGGCAATCGACGCGGAGGTGGAGCTTCTTGGCGAAATCCGCGAAACGGCGGATTATATCATAGACAGCTCGCTGCTGAGCACGGGGCAGCTTAAAAATCAGATTTCCGACCTGTTCCTCGAGAAGCCGACCGACCGAATGATTGTGTCGTGTATGAGCTTTGGGTTCAAGTATGGCATTGCAGGCGAGGCAGACCTTGTGTTTGACGTGCGCTGCCTGCCTAACCCGTTCTACATACCCGAACTGAAGGAGAAAACGGGGCTTGACGAGGTAGTGCGCGACTATGTAATGAGCTTTGAGCAGTCGCGCGAGCTGGAGAAAAAACTGCGCGACTTGATTTCCTTCCTGATACCGCACTATGTCGCGGAGGGCAAGAGCCGCCTTGTAATCGCGTTTGGCTGTACGGGCGGAAAGCACCGCAGCATAACCTTCGCAGAGCGTATGGCGGAGTTTTTGCGCGAAAAGGACTGCAAGGTGCGAGTTTTGCACAGGGATATCGAGAAGAAGTAACCGAAACGAAAGGGACAGCGCGTTATGTCATACTGCACGGAACTGAAAAAAGACCTCTGCGCTGTCCGCGAGCTGACAAAGGCGCAGAAAACCGCAATGCTGTACGGAATGTTTTACGCGGGGCGAGAACACGAGGGGCGGCGCGTTATACAAAGCGAGTCCGCGGATATCGTTGACGCGGCGCGTGCGCTTTGCGCAGAGGTTTTCCCCGGAGCAAAGCACGACACCGTGCGGCTTGTTCGCTGCGGAAGCTCGCTGTTCACGTTCGGGTTTAAGAGTGGGGAGCGCGCTCCTGCGGAGTTTTTCGGGGACTACTCCGAGATAAACTCCGCCGTGTCGGGCGAGGACAGCGTGAGCGGCGCGTTTCTGCGCGGGGTTTTTCTGTCCTGCGGGTTTATCACCGACCCCGCGAAGGGGTATCACCTTGAGCTTTCGCTGTCCGACGAAACCCGCGCCGAGCAGCTTCACCGTTTTATTGAGGAGCACGGCATAGGCTTTCGCACATCGGTCCGCGCGCGGCGCAGAGCCGACGGCAGCGGGGCGGGGGAGCTTGTCGTTTACGCAAAGAAGAGCGAGGTAATTGAGGATTTCCTCACTTACATAGGTGCGGAAATGCGCGCTATGGAGATAATGCAGATTAAGATTGAAAAGAGCGTTACAAACCGCGTGAATCGTATGCTTAACTGCGACTCGGCGAATCTTGACAAGACGATTGCGGCGGCGGACAGGCTGTGCGCGGACATCAGGTTGGTGCTTGACACGGTAGGGGAGTCGGGGCTAAAGCCTGCGCTGCTTGCGGCGGCGAGGGTGCGGCTGGAGAACCCCGAAAGCTCGCTGTCGGAGCTTTGCGAGATGTTTGACCCGCCGATGTCGCGCAGCGGGCTTAATCACCGGCTGAAAAAACTGTCGGAGATGGCAGAGGAGATAAGACAGGATTCACCGACAGGCGAGAATTTTACAGAATCGGATTAACGGCGGGAACTAAAGGCTCCTGCCGTTTCAGTCTGTCGATAAACCGCCATCTGCGTTGTCACGCCGCACCACGATAGGCACAAAGCCTAGTCGCGGTGCGGGTTCCTAGCATCTGACGATTTCTCGACAGTCTGCCAAAGATGACTTTTTCTACAATCTGACAGGGCGGTTTTCCGCCCTGTTTTGGTGTATGTCGTTTACTGTGCCTTTGGGAGAATTTTCTCCGGCTCGGGATCGTCCGTTTTTATGATGTCCGCGC
>SFHN01000136.1 GCA_004555635.1 [Eubacterium] saphenum | reverse complement strand
AAATGGAACTTCGGATATAATTGCAAAGGCAAACAATCTCAATATGTACTTTCGGACATTTGATGTGTGAAAATATCCTTCTACAATCATAAACGCAAAAATCGGAAATGCCATTCTTCCTATGCAAGTCAGCCACTCTTGCCCCGGAAGCAGGGTAGCCCAAAGATGGTCGCACAGCATGAGTGTCATTGCCAATATATGAAGGGCAAACGAACTGATTCCTTTGAACTTAAAGTGTTTCAATTACAATACTCTCCTATACGTTTTTTGGAAGCAATTTATTCCGATTTATCGAGCGTTTTGTACGCGTGTGACAGACTGCGGAAAAATGGCTCATCCAGCCGGATTGCCCGCGGGGGGACCCCGCAAATTCCAGAGCGGTTTTGCTCGGCGGGAAGGAAGCTGTTTAATTGTCGGCAGGCTTAGAAGCACTCCTTCAGTATCAGATAAATCTCCTCGTGGGTGATTTTCTTGTAGCCGCCGCCCTCATTTGCGGAATTAGCAATCTTTTCGAGCATATCCTCGGTGCAGCCTAGCTCGCGCAGCGTTGACGGAATGCCAAGCTCCTTTGCAAACGCTTCGAGGCAGTCTATGCCCTCAAGCGCCACCTGCTCGTCCGTCTTTCCGTCGGCGCAGACGCCCCATATGTTCTGCGCAAAGCGGACGAACTTCGGCAGACCGAATTTGCAGACGTACCTGTAATACGGCATAGAAATCACCGCAAGTCCAAGACCGTGTGGGCAGTCGGTGTAGGCGCCGAGCTGATGCTCGATGTCGTGAACCTCCCAATCCTGCGTTTTGGAAACGCCCGTTATCGTGTTAAGCGCAACCGTAGCGCACCACATAATATTGCTTCGCGCTTCGTAGTCGCGTGGGCTTTTCACGGCGGTCTTTGCGCTCTTTATCAGCGAGCGCATTATACCCTCGATTATGTAGTCGGAGGTGTTGTCGTCGTCGCCGGAGAAATACTGCTCCATAAGGTGCGACATTATGTCGAACACGCCGCTCACCATCTGCTTTTGCGGCACGGTATAGGTGAACTCGGGGTTAAGGATTGAGAACTTCGGATAAAGCTCCGTGCCGAACACACGCCCCGTTTTTATCATCACGGCTTCGTTGGTGATAACCGAGCCGCCGTTCATTTCCGAGCCTGTTCCGGTCATCGTGAGAATTGTTCCGATGGGGACAACCTTGCCGTTTACGGCTTCAAAGTCAATCCAGTAGCGCTGCCACGGGTCGCCCTCGGCGTAAGCGGAAGCCGAGATTGCCTTTGCGCAGTCGATAACCGAGCCGCCGCCAACCGCTAAAATGAGGTCGATTTTGTTTTCGCGGACAAGCCGTGCGCCTTCTTGAACCTGCGAATAGGATGGGTTTGGCTTAATACCCGAAAGCTCGGTGATTTTCTTGCCGCAGGAAGCGAGGATTTTCACGACCTCGTCGTAAAGACCCGTTGCTTTGATTGCGTTTTTCCCGTATAGCAGCAGCACGTTTTCCCCGAAGCCCGAAAGCTCCTCGGGCAGCTTTTCCATAGCGTTTTTGCCGAAATGAATGCGCGTGGGATTGTAATAGGTGAAGTCGTATTTCATTTGTGTTCCTCCTTTGAACCCGTTGGGATAACTTTATTGTAGCATATTCTACTGAAAAATTCAATAGACGCAGCGCTTTTTCCGAGGCTGAAGCAGGGGGTTATTTATACAAGAATAATCTCCCGACGTGCATAAAGATTTTCAGACTTTGTTAATAAAAAATGTGAGATATGTTATAAATAGCGCACAATCGTAACATTAAGGCTAAAAATCTTGTACCATTTATTTTCGGTCGGTGTTATAATGAAACCACAAAACAACGGAGTATAACTCCCGCGACAGAAAGGACATTGTACTATGAAAAAGTTATTTGCTTCCATCGCTTCCATTTGTGCTGCGGCTGCTCTTGCCGTAACTGCTTCCGCTTACACCGTTGACCTTGACACAGGAGTTTTCTGGAACTCCAACACTGTTATCCCCTCCGAGGAGTTTGCAGACTGCACAACCGATACCACGGTAGTATTCTCCATCACGACAGACGAATCTCTCGCAGAAATGAAGGGTCACGAATACTGGTGCGTTAAGCCTATGGTAAACGACAGCGGTTGGCCTTTCCTCAAGAACCTCATCGGTCTTGAGCTTTCCGAGGGCGGCGACAGCTATCCCGTTCCCGTCGGCACAACCGAGATGAAGTTCCGCTTTACCGAGGAGGAACTTGAGCTTGTTCAGAACGCGGGTATGGCGCTTATGGGTCACGGCGTTGTTATCAGCGAGATGACCTTTACAGACGAGCCGCTTACTCCCGCTGCTCCCGCAGAGAGCGGTGACGAAAAGGGCAGCCCCGACACAGGCGTTGAGGGCGTGGCTGCCGTTGCGGGCGCTGCTGTTGCTGCGGCGGGCGTTATGGTTCTCACAAGGAAGAGAAAGTAAATTAGCAGGATTTCTCATAATCTCCATTGATGATTTGGCAGCCTTTCAAAAGGGGGCTGCCAAAAAATCACCAAATTACGGCGGCTTTTTGTGAAACTGCCGCAGAAAGAAAGGAAATCAGTTATGAAATTGTTCAACCGACTTATCGCTGCGGGTCTTTCGATTTGCTGTTTAGCGGGTCTTACCGGCTGTGAGGACGAGGCGCCCGTATCGGGAAGCAGTCAGCCTATGCAGACGACCTCCGCCACCACCGCTACAATGAAAGAGGAGTATGCACAGATAGTTTCCGACATCGACTTCAAGGACGTTGAGGTAAAGCCTCTTGAAAAGCCCGTAGTTAAGTTCCTTTGCTCTTGGGGCATTAACCCTGTCGAGGGGCAGCCTATTTCGATACAGCTTGAGTTGTTTCAGACGCAGTACGGCGGGCGCGTTGAAGATATAATCACTGCGTGGGACGACCGCTACGACCGCCTTGCAACTCTTGTAGCGGCGGACGATGCTCCCGATATGTTCAGCGCGGAGGATATGGACATTGTTCCGAAGGGCGTTATCAGCGGAATGTTTATGCCGCTTGACGATTATGTGAACTTTGACTCAGAGCTTTGGGCGCCGCTCAAAGCTACCAACGACAAGTTTACCCACAAGGGTAAACACTATGTAGGCGCAACGGGCGTTGACTCCGACTGCGTAATGTTCTACAACAAGAAAACGATTGCCGACAACGGTCTTGACGACCCCGCGGAGCTTCTGGCGGCGGGCAACTGGAACTGGGACACCTTCCGCAATATGATGGTTCAGTTCTGCAACCGCGACGACAACAAGTTTGCGGTTGACGGCTGGTGGTTTGAGGGCGGCTTCTCAAACACCTGCGGCGTTCCCTACATCGGCACCGACGAGAGCGGCAAGCTTATTCACAACCTTGACAGCGAGATGATTACTAAGGTTCAGGACTTTATGCTTGATATGAAGAACAACGACCTTCCCGTTCCGAAGTCGGATCGCGCGTGGGAGGTTCACCCCGAGCTTGTCGCTTCGGGCGAAACGCTGTTCTACCCCATCGGTCTGTATGCGCTTGACCCCAAGGAGAACATCATTCAGAACTTCGGCGAGCGCGAGGACGTTATGTTTGTTCCGCTGCCCAAATGCCCCGAAGCTGACAAGTATTATCTGCCCTGTAAGGTAAACGGCTTTGCACTTTGCAAGGGCGCAAAGAACCCCGAGGGCGTTGCGGCGTACCTTAACTGCTGTATGGCAGGCAGAAAGAGCGAGCAGGGCGAAGAACTTTCGAGAAAGATTGCTTTCGAGGAGCAGGGCTATACCGAGGAGCAGTATGAGATGAAAAAAATCGTCATCGAGATGACCGAGGCTGCTCCCGTGGTTGAGCTTTACAATGCGGTTACTTCAAAGGTTGCGGAGTACATCAACAACCCGATGAAGGAGGGCTACAACTCCGGCGCTTCCTGGACGCAGACGAAGGAAATGATTCGCGCGGCGGTTCAGAAGGAGCTTGACGACGCAAACGCAAAGCTTGACGCAATAAACTAAGCATTTCTGTTAGCAGCCTCGGCGGTGTCGGGGCTGTTAATATGACGGAGGATAGCAGATATTTCACATTTGTGTGAGATTTCTCGCTTACGGCAGGTTGATTTTTCCGATGAATAGTGTATAATAAAAGCAAGGGAGACCGTGAAGAAACGTTACTTTTACTGTCGGGAGGCATATATGAAGGATATGTCAAAGGAGCTTGCGGGAACGGAGTTCTTAATGCGCGAAAGCTCGTTCTCTCATCTTTCGATGGAGAGCGAGATGAATTTCTACGAATACATAAAGCGCGGCGACCTTGAAAACGCTCTCCGCGTGGCTACGCCTATCGGCACGGAGGGCTACGGCAAGCTGTCCGAGGACAAGCTCAGGAATTTCAAGTATCACCTTGTCATTACGATTGCGTT
>SFHN01000135.1 GCA_004555635.1 [Eubacterium] saphenum | reverse complement strand
ATTGTCATCGGTATGATAGACTACAAGTTTATGTTAAAGGTGTGGTATCTCTACGCGCCCGTTGCCCTGATACTTCAGTTTCTGCTGTGGTCGCCGCTCGGCGTTGCGCGAGATGACGACCTCGCGTGGCTTGACCTCGGATTTATCTCCTTTCAGCCGTCGGAGATACTTAAAATCGCGTTTATACTTACGATAACCGCTCATATCACGAAAATCGGCGACAAAATAAACTCGCTGCCGCATTTGTTGCTGCTTTGTGTTCACGGTATGTTCCCCGTCGGGCTTATCCTGATACAGGGCGACGCAGGCTCGGCGCTGGTTTTCCTGTTCATCTTCATCTGTATGTTGTTTATGGCGGGGATTTCGTGGAAGTATATCCTCGCGGCGGGGCTTTCCGTTCCCGCGCTTGCTTGGTTCGCCTGGAATTTTATTATGGGCGAGCACCACAAAATCCGCTTTCTGCTGCTGTTTGACGAGGAGCTTCAATATGCGGAGCGAATGGACAAGTTCTTTCAGCAATGGCAGGCGAGGATTGCGCTCGGCTCGGGTCAGCTCACGGGGCTTGGCTTTGACAGCGACTCGTTTACCAATGTTCCCGAAATCTACAACGACTTTATCTTCTCCTATATCGGTATGACGCTCGGCTTTATCGGCTGCGCGGCGGTTGTCGGCGTACTCGCGCTGCTGTGTCTGCGGCTGCTGTCGGACGCCAGCGCGGCGCAGGATATGGCGGGAAGGCTGATTTGTGTAGGCGTGTTTGCGCAGATGATGTTCCACTGCATAATTAACATCGCGATGGTAATGGGACTCGGTCCCGTTGTCGGCATTCCGCTTCCGTTTTTAAGCACGGGCGGAACTTCTATGGTTATGACATACGCTTCAATCGGACTTGTGCTAAGCGTCTGCACCCACAAGGAAAAGGAAAAGCATATGTTCTATACAGAAAAAGATTAATGTAAGGATACAAGAAAGGTAAAACAGCTATGAAGCCCATCATCTCCACATTAAAGGACATCTACCCCGACGCGCACGTTCCCGCAATGAAAGAGCGCTACGCCAAAGCAGAGCAGTCGTTCAAGGAACACTTTGGCTCTCTCGGCGAGCACAGGTTTTTCTCCGCGCCCGGAAGAACCGAGATTTGCGGAAACCACACCGACCACAACAACGGAAAGGTGTTTGCGGCGAGCGTTGACCTTGACGTAATCGCGGTAGCGGAGCTTACCGACGACAACTGCATTACGATAAAGTCCGAGGGCTTTCCCGAGGACAGAATTGACCTGTCGACGCTCGATGTTATCGAATCGGAGAAAAACACCTCGGCGGCGCTTATCCGCGGCGTTGCGGCGGGCTTTAAGAAAAACGGGCTGAAAATCGGCGGCTTCCGCGCATACACCACGTCAAACGTTATGAAAGGCTCGGGGCTTTCAAGCTCGGCGGCGTTCGAGGTGCTTATCGGCGAAATGCTGTCTGCGCTGTACAACGACGGGCAGATTCCCCCCGTGAAAATCGCGCAGATTTCACAGTACGCCGAGAACGTTTTCTTCGGCAAGCCTTCGGGGCTTATGGACCAGATGGCTTCTGCGGTCGGCGGGTTTATCGCGATTGACTTCAAGGACAACGACAGCCCCGTTATCGAAGGCATTCCGTTCCGCTTTGACCAGTACGGTCACGCGCTTTGCATAGTTGACGCAAAGGGCGACCACGCAGACCTTACCGACGAGTACGCCGCTATACCTAACGAGATGAAGAAAATCGCGGCGTTTTTCGGTTGCGAGTGCCTGCGCGACCTTTCGCTCGCGGACATAATGCTCAACATAAACGAGCTTCGCAATCTGTACGGCGACAGAGCGGTGCTTCGCGCAATTCACTTCTTCCACGAGAACGAGCGCGTAGAGAAGCTTGTTCACGCGCTTAAAGTCGGCTGCTTCGAGGACTTCCTCTCCTCGGTCAAGGAAAGCGGCGACTCCTCGTTCAAGTATCTCCAGAACATCTACGCCAATTCGGATATCACGCACCAGTGCCTAAGCATTGCGCTTAACATTGCGGAAGCGTCGCTCCACAGAAAGGGCGCCTGCCGCGTTCACGGCGGCGGCTTTGCGGGAACAATTCAGGCGTTCGTGCCGATTGACGCGCTACAGCAGTTCAAGCTGAATATGGAGAAGATTTTCGGGACAGGCTCCTGCCACGTTCTCACGGTTCGTCCCGTGGGCGCTACCGAGGTTGTTCTCGGGTAAAAAAAATTACCTCACAGCTTTCACTGTGAGGTCAGACTGTCGATAAACCCATATCTGCGTCGTTATGCCACATTACAGCAGGCACATAGCCTGGCTGTAATGTTGGGTTCCTAGCATCTGCGGGCTTCTCGACAGCCTGTTTAGATACTTTTTTTCGACAGTCTAGCCCGTGCGAAAAAGATTACTTGATTTCGTAAGGGCTTAGCTGCTTGATGTTCATTTTGTCAACCAGCGCGTCCACAAGCACGCCGCTTTCGGTGTACTCCTCGCTGAAAACCTTGCCGTTTTCGCGTATCGCCGAGCAAAGCCCCGCCTTGTCATAAGGCAGAAGCAGCTTCATTCGCTTTGCGGTTTCGGGGAGCGTTTTCGCAATAACTTCAAGCAGGCGGTCTATTCCCTCGCCCTTAAGAGCGCTGATTTTGACGGTTGTGTCGTCGGTGGGGATATTCTCCGACAGCTTGTCGCACTTGTTAAGCACGGTGACAACTGGGATTTCTGCCGCGCCAAGCTCCGCTAACGTCTTTAGCGTTACGTCGGCTTTCTCGGCAGCCTCAGGGTCGGATACGTCGCAGACGTGGATTATTACGTCGGCGCAGGCAGCCTCCTCAAGCGTTGACTTGAACGCCTCAACGAGATGGTGAGGCAGGCGGCGGATTAGCCCTACGGTGTCCACCAGCATAAGGCTTCTTCCGTCGGGCAGCTCAATCGCGCGCGACGTCGGGTCAAGCGTTGCGAACAGCTTGTTTTCGGCGAGTACGCCCGCGTCGGTCAAAAGGTTCAGCAGCGTGGATTTTCCCGCGTTTGTATAGCCGACGATAGCACCGACCTGAACGCTGTCCTTTTTGCGGCGGGCGCGCTGATAGCCGCGGCGCTCCTCAAGCTCGCGAAGTTCTTCCGCAAGCTTGTCAATACGGCGGCGGATATGACGGCGGTCGGTTTCGAGCTGTGTTTCGCCCGGTCCGCGCGTGCCTATTCCTCCTCCAAGACGCGACAGCCCCGCGCCTATTCCCATAAGCCGCGGCAGGCGGTAGCGAAGCTGCGCAAGCTCAACCTGAAGCTTGCCCTCGCGGGAAACGGCTCTGCCCGCGAAAATGTCAAGAATGAGCATTGTCCGGTCGATAACGCGCACGTTGGTTTCGTCCTCGATGTTTCGTATCTGCGAAGAACTAAGCTCGCAGTCGAATATGATAAGCTCTGCTCCGAGCTTTTCGCAAAGCTCCTTTACCTCGGCAAGCTTTCCCTCACCGATAACGGTCGCGCTGACATATGCGTCGCGCTTTTGAATTACGCGCGCGATTTCCTCCGCGCCCGCTGTTCGGGCAAGCTCCGAAAGCTCGTCCATCGACGATTCGCAGTCGTACTCTCCCGTGTCCGCGCCGACAAGAATAGCTGCGGTCGCGGTCTTTTCCATAGAATTGTTTTCCTGCATAATTGCCTCCTTTACGGTATGGCTCCTTTCGGTAACGGCAAAAGGACAATTCCGCAATCCCTGTGAGAAAAGGAATTGCTTACGATATTTTACACACGATATCCTTATTATAGCAATGTTTGTCCTCTGTGTCAAGGGCAGCGCCGCGCAATTATTGCACGGGGTTACACAAGAGATATTTTCGCGGCGGTGCCGTGACTAATAAATATTTGCGGCGAAAACCGTAAATATCAAGAAAGGCTGATAGCTTTGAAATTCCGCAAATTTGACGTAATCATCGTCGGCACGGGTATATCGGGAATATACTCCGCGCTTAACCTCGACCCCTCGCTCAGTATCCTTATGCTGTCAAAACGCGAGCTTACGCTGTGCAACTCTGCGCTGGCGCAGGGCGGCGTTGCCGCTGTTATGGACAAGGAGCACGACAACTATGACCTGCACATAAAGGATACCCTTATCGCGGGTCAGTACAAGAACAACGTGGACAACGTGCGCATACTTGTTGAGCAGGGTCCCGCCGAGGTGCTTAACCTGTGCAACAAGTACGGCGTTGAGTTCGACAGGACAGACGACGGAAGCATTGCGCTTACACTGGAGGGCGGACACTCCCGCAGGAGAATTGCCCACCACAAGGACACGACGGGCTTTGAAATCGAAACAAGCCTTATCGAGCAGGTTCAGAAGCTGAAAAACGTCACCGTAATCAACAACTCCGTGCTTTGCAGGCTGGAGAGAAACGACAGCGGAATGTTCTTTGCCGATAT
>SFHN01000134.1 GCA_004555635.1 [Eubacterium] saphenum | reverse complement strand
AGTTGCCCTTCATCGCTTCGATGAAGAAGGGCTTGTCGGAAAAATCAACTCCGTCAAAAATGCTCTTGCCGTCGGAGCCGAGAATATTTCCACGGTAAAAAGAGTTAAACTTAACCTTGCTGTCAAGGTATGCCAGCTTTTGCTCGTTGGACACATTAGGGTCGGCGAGCATAGAGTTTGTTCCCGCCTCTCTTGCAACGGTGGAGAACGCCTCAAGCTCCCACTGAACCCGCTCTGCGGCTATTTCTGCCATATGCTCCATATCCGTCGCGGCAGAGTTTACCGCTGTGTCGTGGTTCATAACCATAGCGACGGTGCCGCAGATAAACAGCGGAAGCAACACCATAATAAGCATTATCGTAATAATGTGCTTTTTGATTGACATATTAGAAAAAAACGACATACCTCAATCTCCTTTGTTTATCAGTCGGGAAAGTCCGACCGAGTGATTGCAAATAAAAAATATCGCTTAAAATAATTATATCACTATTACATAAAAAGGTCAACATTAACTAATTATTTTTAGCAAATTCACAGTTTCGGCAGGGCATTTTTATGCACATTTTCTTGTGCCTGTACCTTTTACGCACAAAAAACCGCACAGCGACAAAACGTGTGCGGTCAAATATGCGGCTATTCGTCGGGGTAGCGCTCCATTATTCCAAGGAACTTGTCGTAGTTGTTCACAAACGCGCCAACTACTGTCGGGTCAAAGCGCTTTCCGCTCTGCGATACGATTTCGTTATAGGCTTCCTTGGGCTGCCACGGCTTTTTGTAGGACCTTCGGCTTACCAGCGCGTCGAAAACGTCTGCCAGCGCATCGCACCGCGCGTAAGGCGAAATTTCCTCGCCCTTAAGCCCGATATAGCCCGTGCCGTCCCAGCGCTCGTGGTGCTGATACGCGATTTCGGTAGAGATGTTGAACAGCTCGCCGGGCGATTTTTCCAGCATTTGCTTTCCGAAAACGGTGTGCTTCTTTACGACACCAAATTCCTCGGGAGTAAGCTTGCCGGGCTTTTCGAGTATCGACTCGGGAACCATAATGTTTCCGACATCGTGCATCATCGCCGCAAGACTTACCTTACAGCCCTCGTCCTCGCCGTAGCCGAGGCTTCTGCACAAAACCGCAGTATATTCCGACACGCAGCGAACGTGCTGACCGGTGTTCTCGGATTATTTTTCGCCGCTAAACAGCGGGAATATTTCAAGCGAAAACTCGGATTTGTCGGGCGCGCTTCGGGTGCTGCGCAAAGTCTTTATGTAGACTGCTTTCGCAAATACCGCTTTAAGCAGGCGGTTTTTCCCCTCGGCTGAGGAAGCCGCGTATATCTCGGATATCAGCAGCGTTTTCGGGACAATTTGCGTGCAAAGCCGCCTGCCCTCGCTTTGCTTGCGTTCGGTCCCGGAAAGCCGCGCGGAAAGCTCCTCAATACGTTTTTCGACAGCAGCAATGCGAAAGCGAAACTCCCGCGGCGAATACACCCCCTGCTCAAGGAGCGTGTAAACGTTCTCGCGCTGCGCAGACATCACGGACAGCTCCGCGCGCAGCCTGTTTGCCGCAAGCGAAAGCTCCGCCGAAAGGTCGTCTGGCGGCGTTTCGCCGACAGTCACCCTGCGCTCCCCCACCCAGCGCGACAGCGCTTCTGAAACCGCGCTCTCCACAAGAGAAAGCTTTGCCGAAACGTTTTTGCAGCCGCGCGTAGGGCAGCGCAGGATAGCGCTGCGGTTTTTTGCGCCCGCGCCGAGCCGCGTCATCGCCGCTCCGCATATGCCGCAGAAAACCAGCCCCGACAGCGGGTTGCGAAGCTCGGCAGAGCGGGCTTTTGGCGGCTCACGGCGCAGCGAAATAAGCCGCTGCGCTTTGAGAAAGTCGCTCTCGCTGACAAGCGGCGGGTGAAGCCCCTGTACCAAAATGCAGTCGGGGTTCTGTTTCCTGCGGCTTGTCACAACGCCGTTTTGCAGCGACTTTTCCTCGCAGCGGTACTGCCAGCGTATCTTCCCGCAGTAGACGGGATTTCGCAGGATATCCGCAATGCTTGCGCTGCTCCAAGCCCTGCCGCTCCGCGGGCGAAGCCCCATATCGTCAAGCCTCTGCGCTATGGCGCGCCTGCCAAATCCCGCAATGCAAAGCTTAAAAATCAGCCTTACGGTTTCGCTTTCGGCGTTGGGTTTAAGGGTATAGCCCCGCCCTTTTTCGAGCTTTACCTTCTCGTAGCCAAACGGCGGAGTGCTGCCGATAAAATGCCCCTCGCGAGCCGAAGCAATCCGCCCGCGCATTATCCGCCGCGAAATCGCCTTGTACTCCCGCCGCGCCATAAACAGCTCAAAATCAACATACTCCTCGTCGCTGTCGCGGGTGGTGTCGTATACTCGCGACGGGGTTATGATAAGCGTTTTCGCAATGCGAAACGTGCGGGAAATCCGCGCTTGGTCGGCGCTGTCGCCGCGCGCAAGGCGGTCGATATCCATACACAAAACGCCCGCAAAGCGCCCTCTCTCCACGTCAGACAGCAACCGCAGCATCTGTGGGCGCGCCTCGATGCTGTCGCCCGAAACAATCTCCTCGTAAACCTGCGCTACGCAAAAGCCGTTCTTTTGTGCAAGTTCCAGCAACGCCGCGCGGTGCCGCGAAAGCGTTTCGCCCTGCCCGAGCGCTTCTGCGTCAAGGTCGGCGCGTGATTTGCGCAGGTATACGGCGTACCGCTTAGCCTCAGGACTCATCGGTTTTCTCCGCGCGAAGTCTGCGAAGCTCATTTTCCCGTGCCGCCTGCTCGGCAGTTTTCAGCATATTCTCAACGCGAAGGGAAAGCTCCGTTTCATCGGCTTTTTTACAGCAGTCGCCACGAAAAGTCACCGTTGCGCCGCTGCCTGAAGAAAAAACAAAAAGAACGCTCATACCAGTCACCTCGGTTATGTATATATGCTTTGGCGACCGTATGTATACCCCCACTCATAAGTCATTATGATGACATAGTCTGCCGCCTGACCCTGAACGGCGTAGTCGTGCGATTCGTACAGGATTCCCGGCTGGTCGGCGCTTACCTTCGGCGCAACCGCGGTCACAAGGATATAGCCGCGCTCGTGTAGCTTTTCCGAAAGGGAAAACAGAAACTCGTTGTAACGCTCGCGGTCCTCGGGCGCAATGTACTCCATATCGAGGTTTACGCCGTAATACCCGCGCTCGGAAAGCTCGAAAATGATTGAATCAATAAGGCGCTGTATCGCTTCCTCATCAGCCAGAATCTGCGAGAGCGTTTCCGTTGAAAAGCTGCCGTCGTAGATGTTCGTAACCACCATCAGCGGCATAACCGCCGAGCGCACCGCACGGTAAATAAGGTCGCTGTCCTCGGGCGGGATAAGCTCGCCCTGAGGCGTTATCGTGTAGGAAAACGGGCTTAAAAACGTCAGAAACGGCAGCGCGCAGTTGAGCGCGTCGGGCGTTATCGTCGGATAGGCATAGCCGTTGATTACCGCAGGGCGCTTTGTGCGCGGCTGTCCCGTGGGGATAATCACCGTGTCACCCGCCTGAAGCGATATCGGGTTAAGCCCGGGATTTGCCTCCAGCAGCGTTTCAAGCGGCACGCCGTATTCCTGCGAGAGCGAGTAAAGCGTCTGCCCCTCGCGCAGAGTGTAGCGAATGCTGTCCGCGGGTATAAGCAGCGACTGCCCCACAACCAGCGACGACATATTCCGCAGGCGGTTGTCTGCGGCAATCCTGTTGGCGGGCACGCCGAATCTGCGTGCGATATTGCCAAGCGTGTCGCCGCTTTTTACTGTATAAATCTGCATAGGTGTCCTCCTTACTAAGCTTCGGAGCATTTCTGCGGCACGCAAAAATTCCCCTTTCCGAAGCGCCGCGCCGCCAATTTTCGTGTCGGCAGAGCTTTGCGCCTCTAAAGTGTACGGCGCTTCCTTTTATACATATATGCCGCAGAGGATATAACGGTGCGGGGAAAAAACGCAAGAAAAATATGATATTTCGTGCCAAACTATTGATTTTTGAAGAAAAATATGATACAATAAACGAAAGTATTTTTAACGATTAGACAAAAAGTTTATTATAAAAATAAAACACTTTTTTTCCTTTCACCTTTGGAGACAACTATGAAAAATAAAGAGAATTTCGCTTTTGTTTTAGACAGCAAGGAGCGTCAGAAAGTAAATCAGCACACCATCGCCGAGGACCATATAACCTTCCGCGTAAGCGGCTGTATCATTGCGGTTTTGCAGCTAATTATGCTGATAAGCAATCTGATTGAGGGCGTCGTTTCCGAGCGCTCCCTGCCGTTCAGATATCTGTACATCTTCCTGCTTACCGCGACGGTAATCCTGCTGTTTGTGCTTGAGTACATTTATAAGAGAAGCAAGCGGTATACGCTTTACTACGCCGTAACCGCGCTGTATATGTTCTGCGTGTTTATTTGGGCGGCGGGAATTTCGTTTTACGACTGTC
>SFHN01000133.1 GCA_004555635.1 [Eubacterium] saphenum | reverse complement strand
TCGGAGAAATCCCTTTTCGCCCTTCATACTTTTCAGGCTTTTCATTTCGACTGAATGCGCTTAGCCATAAGCGTGTTTTTCATAAGCATTGCGATTGTCATCGGACCTACTCCGCCCGGCACGGGAGTGATGTAGCCTGCCTTTTCGCTTACCTCGTCAAACTTCACGTCGCCGCAGAGCTTGCCGTTTTCAAGACGGTTTATGCCAACGTCAATGACAACGGCGCCCTCCTTTACCATATCGGCGGTGACAAAGTTCGGTCTGCCGACTGCCGCAACAAGAATATCCGCGCGGCGGCAAACCTCCGCAAGGTTCTTCGTGCGGCTGTGGCATACGGTTACGGTTCCGTTTTCGTGAAGCAGAAGCATTGCCATAGGCTTTCCGACGATGTTGCTTCTGCCGATTACTACGCACTCCTTGCCGCTTACCTCAACGCCTGTGCTGTGAATAAGTTCCATACAGCCTGCCGGCGTGCAGGGCAGAAACGCGTAGTTTCCTATCATAATCTTCCCGACGTTTGAAGCGTGGAAAGCGTCAACGTCCTTTAAGGGAGAAATGCGCTCGATTACCTTTTCCTCGTTGAGGTGCTTCGGCAGGGGAAGCTGAACCAGAATGCCGTTTACGTTAGAGTCGGCGTTAAGCGTATCCACAAGCTCAAGCAGCTCCTGCTCGGTTGTGTCAGCGGGCAGAGCATACTCGTAACTCTTGAACCCGCAGACCTCGCACGCCTTTTTCTTGTTGTTTACATATACGCGGCTCGCGGGGTCGTCACCCACGATAACAACCGCAAGTCCGATATCAAGACCTTCGCGCTCAACCTCGGCTCTAACCTGCTCTTTTACTGCGGAGCTTACAGCTTTTCCGTCAATTATCTTTGCTGCCATTGTTTAGTCCTCGCTTTCGCTGTCGTTGTTTTCGGGGGAATTTTCGGGTAACTTCTCTGTTTCTTCGGAATCATTGTCTATTATTTCTTCATAAGAAGATGCGTCGGCTTCGTCGGAGTTGTCCTCCAAAGTATCCTCGGGAGAAGACTCTTCGGATTCATCGGTTGCTTCTTCCGCTGTATTCTCGGCTTCGTCCTCAGCCTGCTCCTTTTCTTCCTCGTCGGTAAATTCATCTGCAAGAATACTCGGCGCGGTTTCCTTTGCGGCTTTCTTTGCAGCAGCCTTTGCTTTCTCAGCGTCCTCGCGCTCCGTATCGGCGCGGAGCTGCTCCTTGCACGCCTCGGTGTTTACATAAAGTGGAATGTTCTTCTGCGAAGTATACACCTTGAACACAATGAACAGAACAAGCGCAACCACAAAGCTTATTCCCGCGAGAAGCTGCGATGCCTTGAAGCCGCCTGCCATAAGACTGTCGGTGCGAAGCCCCTCGATAAAGAAGCGCCCGAAGCCGTACCACGCGATATACAGCAGCGTTACCTCGCCGTCAAACGAGCGGAGCTTCTTCGAATAGAAATGCAGCAGCACAAAGCCAAGCAGGCACCATGCGCTTTCATACAGGAAGCACGGGTGAACGAGTTGTCCCGCTTCTATTTCCTTGCTGATAATATCGCCCGACATACCGAAAACCCAGTCCTGCGGGCAAACCGCACCGTAGGCTTCCTGATTGATAAAGTTGCCCCATCTGCCGAGCGTCTGCCCTATAAGAATGCCAAGCACCGCGATATCTGTCATCGCGAAAAAATGCACCTTGCGGATTTTGCAGGCGATAAAGCCGACGAGGAAGCCGCCGATTATTCCGCCGTATATTGCAAGACCGCCGTCACGGATTGTCGTAAACGTCGTAACAAGGTCGTACTTGATTCCCGAGTTCGGGTCGAGCGTTGTGAATACGCAGTAGTAAATTCTAGCTCCGAGGAAACCGCCGATAAGCGCCGCAAATACAACGTCAAACACGCGGTCCTTGTTAAGCCCGAAGTCCTTTGTGCGGTGCATTGCGTAAAAATACGCGAGAATAACACCGAGCGTGATGATAACGCCGTACCAGTAAATCGGGAGCTTTCCGAAAAGCATAAATCCCCTGTAATAGCTTATTGCAACGCCGCCGAACAGATTGGGGAACTCAACCTCTATCTCGTTAAGCACCGACGTTGCAGCCTGTAACAATGCTGTCATACTGTTTCTCCTTTCAAGCCATCGGCTTTACAACCGAAAGGCAGACGTTTTCAACGTCAAGCTCCGCCAGCTTCTTTTTCATAATCTCATAATCGGCGGAAGCAACGGTTTCAATAACGGAAAACGGCGCAACGCCCGACATTGCCGCGTAGGTCATATTATCGGCAACGTTATCAACGCTGTTGTACCCACGCAGCGAGTCGCCGTAGTTCACCTTTTTAATGCGCTTGAACACCTGCTCGGGTATTCCGTCGTTTTTAGCGCGGAGCAGCTCTGCCTTTACTTCCTCCAGAACGCGCTTAGGCTCAAGGCTCTCGCCGCTGATATACGGCATAACATATCCCCTGCCCATAAAAACGCCGTCGCGGAAGTTTTCGTTTACAAGACCGCTCTCTCGGTGGACGCTGTAAAAGCGCGAGGAATCGGAAAACAGCGCGTCGAAAATGATGTTGTAGTAAACATATTCTTCTAGCGCTTCCTTTCCGTCAGAGTCGGGGCGCTTGAAACCGATTGCAAAAAGCGGCTTTCCGACAGGCATTGCCACCTCGCGGTAATGCTCCTTTACCTCGCGCGGCTCAGCAGCCGCAATAGCCTCAAAGTCAACGCGCTCGCGCTCCTTCAAGCAGCGGTCGCAGATTTCGACAACCTGCTTCGGCTCAAAGTTTCCCGCAACCGAAAGGTACATATTCGCGGGGTTGTAGAACACGTCGTACACCTCGTAAAGCAGCTTGTCCGTGATGTCGGCAATGCTTTCTACCGTGCCGGCGATGTCGTTTCTTATCGGATTGACGTGGTAAACGCCCTTCAGTAGCTCCATAATAACGCGCCAGTTTGGGTTGTCGTCGTACATTGTGATTTCCTGCCCGATTATACCGCGCTCTTTTTCGACGGTTTCGGGCGTGAAATACGGCTGCTGTACAAAGCCTAGGAGTATTTCAAGGTTCTTCTCAAAGTCGTTGGTTGACGAGAAGTAGTACATTGTGGATTCGTAGCTTGTTCCCGCGTTGCAGCTTGCGCCCGTTTCCGCGAAAAGAGAGAACGCGTCGTTTTCCTCGCTCTCAAAAAGCTTGTGCTCGAGGTAGTGCGCCGTGCCGTCGGGAATATCGCGCGGGGGCTGCCCTTTTATTCGGTAGCGGTTGTCAATCGAGCCGAATTTCACCGCAAACTGCGCGGTAACGCTGCTCTTTTCCATTGGGTACATAAAAACAGTAACGCCGCTTTTATGAACGTATTTCAGGCAGCTTTCCCGCACAAGCGGGCTGTATATTTCTTCAATCATCCTGACCCTCACCTTCAAGTGTGTATACGGTGTCAAGCTTGAACTGCCTTGCCACCTGCTGAATGCGCTCGGAAGTTACGGCGTTTATGCCCTCCATATATTCCTCGGGGGAATAAACAGTGTCGTGTATTCTCTGCTGAATATACCAGTTTGCGAGCGCATAGGGGTTATCGTACAAAGCGGGAACAGCGTTCAGGCACTCCAGACGCGCGTGGTTAAGCTCCTCGTCGATTACGCCGTTTTCGGCGATTGCCTTAATCTCCGCGATAATCGCGTCCCTTGTGCGGCTAACGTTTTTCGGCTCAACGCCCGCATATGCAACCAGCGTTCTCTTTACGGTGGAAACAGAGCTGCTGCAATAGTAGCACAGCGATTGCTTTTCGCGGATATTCGTGAAGAAGCGCGACGTGGGTATTCCGCCGAGAACAAGCGAAAACAGCGTCATAGCAAGCCTGTCGGAGCATTCCGGCGCTTTGAAGTACATTCTGATAATCGCCTGTTGCATAGGCAGTTTGTCCGAAACAACGCAAGGCGCGCTTTTCAGCTGGCTTGGCTTAACGCCTATTCTGAAAATATCGTGACGATTAACTGCCGCAAAAGCTTCAGAAAGCATTTTCTCGCACTCGGTAAAATCGCTGCACCCTGCAGCAATAATCTCGATATGTCCCCGCTCAATCATACGGCGATACGCTTTCCATACGCTTTCGGGAGTAATACTCCCCACCTGCTCGGGTGTGCCTTCGATTAGGCTGCTCATAGGCTCTCCGACGTAAGCAGACTTGCTTGCATTGACCATAGCAAGCATACGCTTGTCGTTTACCTTCGCCATAATCGCGTCGCATATTTCTGACGCCGCAACACGAAGTGCGCCGCTGTCGAATACGCCGTTTTCGGTGCGCGGGTGAAGAATGCACTCAATAAGCAGGCTTACCGCCTCCTGCTCTAGCTTTTCACCCTCAAGCGCATATCTGTCGTCGATAACAGATACGGATATCTTGGTGGAACGCTTGTCGCCGAAAAAGTCGGAGCTGCTTTCGATGTCCGCGTCATAAAGCTCCGCGCAGT
>SFHN01000132.1 GCA_004555635.1 [Eubacterium] saphenum | reverse complement strand
TTCTGCGCGGCGGCGGTTTTTTCCGCGTTATCGGGGTCCCGAAGCAGGTCGTAAATCTCCCCTGACTTCAGATAAGCGGTGAGAGTGTCCTCGGTTGCACGGATATAGTTGTTGATAATCTCTGCTCTGTCCATAGACGCCGTCTGGAGATTATTTACCGCTATGCGATACGACGAGGTTTTGTTCGATTGGTTAATCAAAAGGAACAGCGCGGTAAACACAATAATCTGCACAATAAGAATGGTAACGGTAATTCTTACTCCTATACCGAATCTGCGAGATTGTTTTTTCATATTACTCTCCTTTTTTACTCCCGCCTTTGGCAAAAGCGGATGCCTTAATTAACCTAAGTTATTTCCATTATACAGGAGAATTCATAATATGTCAACGCTTTTTCACAAAATATCCAAAAATCACAGAAAAAATCGCAAATTCGCTCTTGGGGCGAAAGCAAAGCCCGACAGCAAATCGTTTCCTTGCAAATGATTAGTCAAGTCCAAGAAGCTCGGCAATCGTAATGCCGAAATACTTTGCGATATAGTTAAGCTCAATATCGGTGATAAAGCGCTGACCCGCTTCCATACGCTGAACGGCGTTCTTGTCGATATGAAGCCCAAGCTCGTTTAGCCCGTCGGAAACCACGCGCTGTGAAACGCCTTTGCCAAGCCGAAGCTGACGCATTTTCTGACCCGCGATATTGTTGCGGTTATTATTTGTTTTTGCTTTGAACATACTTGTTTCCTTTCCGATTTGCACGGCAGAGCGTCTGCCTGTGTGCGAAAACGCATTTTTATCGAGCGCATTATTCTGCGTTCCGATATTATCATATCATTCTTTCCGTGTTTTGTCAATTTATTTTCCTAAAAAATAACGCGCCTTCTTCTCAATGAAATGTATAATATACATCGAAACGAATATATATTGTTGTTGACAACTCCGGTTTATACAGTTATAATAGAACTATGCAGGCACAACGCTACGACAGAAATACTTACAGAGAGGCACGACAAATGAAGGAATTATTCAACATGGGCTGGCATTTCTGCAAAACCCCTCCCGAAGCGGAACCGACGGAGTTCTCCCCTGTCCAGCTTCCGCACGACTGGCTGATTTACAACACGGGCGACCTGTACGAAAGCTCCTACGGTCACTACCGCAAGACCTACGACTTCGGAAAAGTCGCAGGCAGGTGCATTCGCCTTTATTTCGAGGGCGTATATATGGACTGCACCGTTTATGTAAACGGAGAGGAAGCGGCGGAATGGAAGTATGGCTACACCTCTTTTGAGGCGGATATCTCCCAATTTCTGCACGACGGGGAAAACGAGATTTATGTGCTTGTGCGGCACCTTTCGCCTAACAGCCGCTGGTACTCCGGCGCGGGTATTTACCGCGACGTTTGGCTGATAGACGCGCCCGAAAGCCACCTCGAAACCGACGGGGTATATTTCCACGCGGAAAAGCATGGCGGCGAATGGCTTTGCAGCGTTTGTGCGCAGGTGGCAAACGCAGGCGGCGCGGCGGTTCGGTTTTCGCTGAGAAACGGCGAGAGAGAGCTGTTCTCTAAGGAGATTCCCGCAGAGGAAACGACGTCTGCAAGCTTTACGCTGAACAGCCTCACCGACGAGGACATCTGGGACATCTCGTCGCCAAATCTGCTCACGCTGGAAACCATTCTGCAAAAGGACGGAAAAGTGCTTGACCGAATTGAGCAGAAAACGGGCATTCGGGATATATGCTATTCGCCCGACAAGGGCTTTTTCTTAAACGGAAAGCACGTTAAGCTTAACGGAGTTTGCCTTCACCACGACCTCGGCTGTCTTGGCTCGGCGTTCAACAAGGCTGCCGCGCGCCGTCAGCTTCAGCTGATGAAGGATATGGGCGTAAACGCTGTGAGGACCTCGCACAACCCGCCCGCTGTCGGCTTTATGGAGCTTTGCGACGAAATGGGAATACTCGTTGACAGCGAGATTTTCGATATGTGGGAGCGCCCGAAAACGGAATACGACTACGCGCGCTTCTTCAACGAGTGGAGCGAAAAGGACGTTGCAAGCTGGATACGGCGCGACAGAAATCACCCATCGGTTATTATGTGGAGTATCGGAAACGAGATATACGACGTTCACGTTTCCGAGAGGGGACTTGAAATAACGAAGCAGCTTTGCGCGGCGGTCAGAAAGCACGACCCGCTGAAAAACGCGCCCACAACTCACGGCAGCAACTATATGCCGTGGGAGGGAGCGCAGCGCTGCGCTGAAGAGCTTGATGTAGTCGGCTATAACTACGGCGAGAGCCTTTACGAAACGCACCGCAAAGAGCACCCCGACTGGAAGCTGTACGGCAGCGAAACAACCGCGGGCGTAAAAAGCAGGGGCGTTTACCATTTCCCTAGGGACACGGCTTTTCTGACGCACGAGGATTTGCAGTGCAGCTCGCTCGGAAACTGCCGCGGCGGCTTTTCACCCGAAACCCCGCAGCTTGTCATAAAAACAAACCGCGACACCGACTGCTGCGCGGGAATGTTCATCTGGACAGGCGCAGACTATATCGGCGAGCCTTCGCCCTACTTCACGAAAAACGCGTATTACGGCAGCATTGACACGGCGGGATTGAAAAAAGACAGCTACTACCTGTATCAGGCGGCGTGGACAGACAAGCCCGTGCTTCACCTTATGCCCTACTGGGACTTTAATATCGGGCAGCTTATCGACGTGGTTGCGTATACGAATCTTTCGGAGGCGGAGCTTTTCCTTAACGGAAAATCGCTCGGGAAAAAGCGCGCCGAGGACTACACCGCCGCGTGGCAGGTGCCGTATGAAAAGGGCGAACTCCGCGTTTGCGGCACGGCAGAAAGCGGCGAAACGCTTTGCGACACAAAACATTCGTTCGGCGACAGCGCAAAGCTAGTTCTGCGCTGCGACAAGCAGAGCGTTTTCGCTGACGGAGAGGATATTGCTGTTGTGGAAATATCCGCTGAGGACATCGACGGATATGCGGTAGAAAACGCGCGCGACCGCGTTACAATCGAGGTTTCGGGCGGCAGGCTTTTAGGCTTTGACAACGGCGACAGCACCGACTACGACAGCTACAAGACAACGCAGCGCAGGCTTTTCTCGGGAAAGGCGGCGGCGTATATTGCTTCCGACACAGCAGAGGGAGAAATCATTGTAAAGGCTTCCGCTCCCGGACTTTCGGGCGCAGAAATCCGCATAGGGAAAACCGCAGGCAGCGTTCGCAAGGGTGTTTGCTTTACGGAGAACATCACAAAAGCCGCCGAAACGGGCGGTATAAGTGTACGGAAGATTGAGCTTTCGCGAGATACGGGCGAGAAGCTTACTCCCGACTGCCCATCGAGCAGGATTTGCGCAAAAATGCTCCCCGAAAATGTGGAATACCGCGAGCTTGTCTGGAACGTTGTCACAAACAGCGGAATTGCGACAAACGTAGCAACCGTTCAGGCGGACGGTGACGGCGCTGTTGTAACTGCGGCGGGCGACGGGGCATTCAGGCTGCGCTGCTCCTGCTCAAACGGCAAGGGTCAGCCCGAGGTTATCTCGGAGTATGAGTTTACCGCAGAGGGCTTTGGGCAGGCTTGCTTTAACCCGTATGAGTTTCTTCCCGCGTGTCATTATACATACAGCGCAGCGCCTTTGGGCGAGGTTTCAAAGGGCGGCGTTAATATCAAGGCGGAAAACAGCGTCGTCGGCTTTGCGAAAACCGATTTCGGAAAGGCAGGCTCGGACAGCTTCTCCGTAAGTATGATTGTCTGGTTCAGAAACGACCCGCTGAAATTCCGCCTGTGGCGCGGAAAACCGCACAGCGAAAGCGCAGAGCTTCTCGGCGAGTTCACATATCAGGCTGATTTCATCTGGCAGACCTACCAAGAAAACAGCTATGTTCTGCCGCAAAAGCTGACAGGAATGCAGGATATCTTCTTTGAATTTGACACAACTGACGCGCGGATTGATTTCGGCGGGTTTAGCTTCACCCCGAAGCTAAAGGCTTACGAAAAGCTTGCTGCGGCGGGCTGCGACCTTATCCACGGCGACAACTACACGATATGCGGCGACAGGATAACGGGTATCGGAAACAACGTGTTCATTGACTTTGAGGAGATGGACTTTGCAAAGGGCATTTCCGAGGTGCGCATCACGGGAAGAACGCGCCACGACAACGACTCGATACACCTTCACTTAGCGAACGAAAGCGGAATTGCGCTGAAAGAGATAATCGAGTTTCCGTTCAGCGAGGACTACTCCGAAGTCTCGGTAAAGCTGCCGACGCTTTGCGGAAAATTTACGGTAAAGCTGCTGTTTTTGCCGGGCTGCGACTTCGATTTTGACAGCATTCGGTTTGTGCCGTCGGAGGAATCCGAAAAGTAACCTCAAAAAAGCAATGTCACACAAAACCGGGAGCGAAAAACTCCCGGCTTTGTTTTTCGTTTTTTGCAGGGAGAAATGTGCCG
>SFHN01000131.1 GCA_004555635.1 [Eubacterium] saphenum | reverse complement strand
TATCTCGTCTACCTCGGGATTGCAGACGCACTCAACACCGTTTACCTCGTTATAAGCGGTCATAAGGCTCTTTGCGCCGCTCTTTACAGCGGGCTCAAACGCTTTGAGGTAGTAGTCGTGCTTTAGGGCTATCGGAATGCAGGCGTTATCGCAGGACCTGTCCTCCTCGTTGTTATCGGCGTAAAAGTGCTTCAGCGTAGGAATAACGCGGTAATATTTTTCGTCAGAGCCAACCATTCCCCTTGTAAACGCAGATGACATCTCGCCGATAAGGAACGGATCTTCACCGTAGCCCTCCTCGTTTCTGCCCCAGAGCGGGTGGCGCTCTGCGTCAACGGTCGGTCCCCAAGTAAACAGCGAGCTTTTTCCCTGCGAATTACGGATACGGGTTTCTATTCCTGTTACCTCGCCCATTGACTGCATAACGGAGGGGTCAAATGTCGCGGCAAGTCCAAAAGGCTCGGGGAAAACCGTCGTAGGCTCCTCGCCGAAATAGCCGCGGCAGACAAGCCCGCGCGCAACCTCGCAGCCGATGTAGGTTTCCTTTATCCCAAGCCGAGGAATAGCCCCTTGATGGCCTGTTATCAGCAGCAGTTTTTCGTCAAGCGTAAGCTCGTCAATGAGAGCTTTTGTGCGTGCATCAAAGTCAAGCGATTTGTTCATAAAGTCGTGTTCAGCCATAGTGCCCTCCTGTTATTTTTCAGTATTTCCCGCTTCTCCCGCCGAAAACGTCAATTTCGCGTCGGACGGTGTCCTTATGCTCGGAAGCAGGCTCGGTTGTTGTTCCCGAATAGATAAATATATCGCGCTGTTTTGTTATTGTAAAGGAGCCTTCGCGGACATAGCCCTCAGGGGGGAGCTCCGCTGTTTTTGTTTTCATTCGTCTGTGTAGCAATATGCAGACCGCTATGCCAAGCGCCGCGCCGCAAACTGTCCAAAAGCCAATTATAAGCCAGATATCAACAGCGGTGCGGTATGTGCGATTTTCGGAATAGGCGCTTCCTTTCTTCGCTGCCGAAAGGAAGCTTTCAACGTGTCCGAGCCACTCTGAACACGCGGCTTCGTATCTTCCTTTTTTCATATCGGACTTGATGAGCGAGGTTATTCGCGAAACGCCGTATTCATCAAAAACCGACTTTTCGGGCCAGCCGTTTGTTACAAAGCAGAAATCCTTTGTGCCTTTCCCATCGTCATCGACAATCAGCAGCAAAATTCCGTCCTTATCCTCGCTTATGCCGCACGCGGTTTCTTCAAAAATACGCCGCGCAGCGGCGCTTATTTTCTCGCCGTCAGTATCGGACAACGTGTAAATCACAATATCAACGCCGTATTCCAGCCGAAGCTCATCAATGCGCTCCGCCAGCGCTTCTATCTGTATGCCCGTGAACAGCTTTCCCTTGTCAACAACGGTCTTGTCGGCGATTGCAAAGGAGTTAAGCGAGATAAGAAGCATACTGAAAAGGGCTGTCGCAAAGCCAACTATTCTTTTAAGCATTATCTCTCCCCCTTACAGAAGCAGGCTTAAAACCGAGCCTGCTATTGCCGTCACAGCCGTGATAATTACCGCAAGCAGAGCCGCTCTGCCTTTGCTTGTCGGGAGCGAAGAAAAGAACTTTCCGCTTTGGGCATTCATCGCAAACAGATAAACCTTTCCCTTTACCTTTTTTCTGAAAATCCACAGCGGGACAAGCGCAAGCTTTGTTTTTCCGTCCTTTATATCGACAACTCCGCTGCGCTCTGTTACCTGCTCATAGCCCGAAACAGTATCGGAAATCAGCTTTCTGAAGCCGTCTGCGGCAACTCTTTCGGCGCGGGAGATATCGCGGGAAGAATCCGCTTCGACACGCTCGGTGACATAATCCGCAAGCGTTTTTATGTCGTAGTCGTTTGAATGGAAGTCATACGGCAGCAGAGAGCTGAAAATGCTCTCGCTAAGCAGAGAAACCGGAACTGTTATCCCCTCGAAATCCGCTCTGCCCTGCCGCGTCAAAACAAAATGCGACTCCTTTGAGCTGTCGCGGGATACGGTTTTCTTAACGCCGTCATAGCGCAGCTTTCCCTCTGCGGTGCAGTCTGCGATAACGCACGGGACATATACCCCGAGCAACTCGTCAAAGGCGCTGCTAAAATACCCATGAGGAAGCAGGGGCTTTGTGCGGAGGTATTTTTGAAGCGCTCTTTGCGCGTCCTCTTTGCCCTGCCTGAACGGAACAATGATATCGGGGCGCGGAAGCTTTACTTTTTCCTTGCAGATAGTAAGCTTGCCCATACAGTAGGGGCAAACCTCCGGCGCTTTGTCCTCGCGGGCGTAAAAATCAGCGCCGCAGCCCTTGCAGCCGTAAAGCGGAAGCCGAAGCTCCTCGGCAATGCTCTCCTCGCGCGGTGCCCACTCGCTCGCAGGTTCTGCGGTGTATTCCTCGGCGAAAAACTCCTCAATCGCCGATTTGTCGAAGGAATTTCCGCAGGCGGCGCAGGTCATTTTATCCTCTGCCGCGGTAAGCGGTAAATTGCAGGCGGGGCAGGTGAATTTTTTCAGTTCCATATCAAATGTCCTTGTTACTTGATAAGCTTTCTTAAAAGCGAATGCGGCGGCACAACAATATCCGACGGGATTGTCACCTTTTCCATTGCGTGGCGCGCAACGTCGATTTCCTCGCCGTCGCTGCCAAACATTTTCTCGGGAGAAAAGCTAATCGGCTCGGCAGAGGGCGCAACGATTTCAAGCTCGTCCGCTAAAGTAAAGTAGTTTCTAACAGTCAGGTTCATAATGCCGTTTTCGCATTTATCTACCGTTCCCACAAAGTCATAATCGCGAATGTACCCGCTGTCAGCGAAATACTGCCCGCCGTTTGTGACAACATTCGGGTCGGTGGTTTCGCTGCCGTCCTTAGGGTGTCCGTAGAAAAAGCCCGTGCAGTATGGGCGGTGGCTGATTTTGTTTACTTCGTCAAGCACCCACTGCTTTGGCTTTTCGCCGCGCAAAACGCTGTCAAGCGCCGCGCGGTAGGCGTTTGTCGTGAGCGCGGTGTAATACGCCGACTTTGCCCTGCCCTCAATCTTGAAGCTCGTAATTCCCGCGTCAACAAGGTCGTCCAAGTGCTCTATCATACACATATCGCGCGCGTTAAGTATATACGAGCCGTGCTCGTCCTCAAACACCTTGTAGAACTCGTTGGGGCGCTTTTCCTCCATAAGGTAATAGCCCCAGCGGCAGGGCTGGGCGCACTCGCCGCGGTTTGCGTTTCGCCCGACAAGATACTCCGAGATAAGACAGCGTCCCGAAAAGCTTACGCACATTGCACCGTGAACAAACACCTCAATCTCCATATCTTCGGGAATGTTTTTTCTGATTGTGCGGATATTTTCGAGAGAAACCTCCCGTGCTAAAACAACGCGCTTTGCGCCCATTTTATAAAGCTCCTGCGCGGTGCGGTAGTTTACGACGCCCGTCTGCGTGGAAACATGAAGCTCCAAGCCCGGCGCGTATTCCTTAACCATCGCCATTACGCCGATATCAGCGGCAATAACAGCGTCTATTCCCGCTTTCTGCGCTTCGAAAATAAACCGGGGAAAGTCGTCAAGCTCACCGTTAAGCGGAACGGTATTGCAGGTCAGATAGACCTTTACGCCGCGGTCGTGCGCCATTTTGCAGGCGGCGGCAAGACCCTGTGCATCAAAGTTTTTCGCTCCCGCTCGCATTCCGAAATTCTTTCCGCCGAGATATACTGCGTCCGCGCCGAAATCCAGCGCAGAAAGCAGGCTTTCCTCGTCACCGGCGGGTGCGAGAAGCTCCGTTTTTCTGTTCAAAGAAACAACTCCTTAAAGTATGCTTATTCGGCAGCCGAGCGAAGCTCTGCGTCGATAATGTTCTGCTCGTGCTGCTCAACGGTCTGCGCGTAATAGAATACGCCGTCCTTGCTCGCGAGGAAGTAGAAGTAATCTGTATCTGCGGGGTAAAGCACCGCGTTAATCGCTTCAAGCCCGGGGTTGCAGATTGCGCCGACGGGAAGCCCTTCGTGCGTATATGTGTCGTATGCGGCGATGATATCGTCATACAGACTGCCGCCGTTTTCGGGGATTGCGGGCTTAATGCAGTTGTCGATATAGGTGTAGGTTGTATCCGACTGCAAAAGCGGGAAGCGCTCGGAATTTGCCAAACGATTGTGGAAAACCGACGAAACCATCGACATATTTTCCTCGTTTGTACCTTCCTTCTGAACAAGAGAAGCAAGAATTATCGTTTCATCAAGCGTAAGTCCGATTTCTTTCATACGCGCTTTCATCTGACGGGTTATCTTGTTTTCAAAGTTCCTGAACATCTTGTCGGCGGCGTTTTTCGCCCACTCATAGGTGTCGGTGTTTCGCCCTTCCCTTATGTCGTCAATAACGTAGAACTCGTAGGTATCGGGGAAAAGATAGCCCTCATACAGCAGAAAACGGTTTTCGTCGTCAACCACCTGTTCCTC
>SFHN01000130.1 GCA_004555635.1 [Eubacterium] saphenum | reverse complement strand
TCCACATGGGAGCGGCCGCCTGCCAGATGGAGAAGAAAGGAATCCAGACCAACATCGGCAATCTGAACCGGGACATCAAAACCGCCAACCGGCTCATGCGAAGCTGCACGACATTGACCTCAACGCGCCAAAGGACGAGCAACCCCGCGTTGACCGCCGCACCCGCGAAGTCGAAGCGGAAAGCGTCGCCTATACCGTCTGCCAACATTACGGGCTTGACACGTCGGACTATTCTTTCGGCTATGTCGCCGGGTGGAGCAGCGGGCGGGAGCTGTCCGAGCTGAAAAGCTCCCTTGAAACGATACGCAGCGCAGCCGCCGAGATTATCAATTCCATAGACGCGAATTTTGCGGAGCTGCAAAAGGCACAGGACAAGGAGCAGACCGCCGGACAGGAGCAGCCCACCAGAGAGGGACAAGAAGCCGCGCCACAGCCGGAAGCCCCGAAAAAAGCAGATACAGCCGGGAAAGAAAAGCCGGAAGCAGCCCCGAAAGAAGCCTTTACCCCGGAAACGATTTACAGAGTGCGCCGGAACCCTTACAGCGACAGCCGGGAAAACAGCCACCTCTTGCAAGCCTATGTGACACAGGAGAACGGGCGGGCGAAAATGGGCGACGTGCTTTATACGGGAACGCCGGAGAAATGCCGCGAGCTTATGGGGCAGCTCAAAAGCGGCGAGCTGACCGAGGGCGACGTAAAGCAGCTTTACGCAAAGGCACAGGAAACGGCGCAGACCACCGGACAGGACAAGGACACCTTTTCCATTTACCAGATAAAGGGCGGGGACGAAACAAGGGACTTCCGCTTTGAGCCTTACGACCGCCTGCAGGCGGCGGGAAATGTGGTTGATAAAGCGAACTATGAGCTTGTCTATTCCGCGCCCCTTGCGCCGGAAACTTCCCTTGAAGATATTTATACCCGCTTCAATATCGACCACCCAAAAGATTTTAAGGGACACAGCCTTTCCGTTTCGGACGTGGTAGTGCTTCATCAGAACGGACAGGACACCGCGCATTACGTTGACAGCGTAGGCTTCCGGCAAGTGCCGGAGTTTTTACAGGAGCAGAAGCAGCTTACCCCGGACGAGCTGACAACGGGCGAAACAATCCAGACACCGAGGGGGACTTTCCATGTGACCGCCATGAGCCGGGAGCAGATAGAAGCCGCCGGATATGGCTTTCACCACCAGTCGGACGACGGAAAGTATCTGATTATGGGGAACGGGACGCGGGCGTTTGCTGTTGCCGCAGAGCAGCCGGAAAAGGCAAACCCCTTGAAGCATATCGAGGACACCGTAGAGCAGAACGACAACAACTTTGACGGTATCATCAACAACACCCCTACCGTTGACGAACTGGAAGCAAAGGTTAAGGCGGGAGAAACAATTTCCCTTGTTGACCTGGCTAACGCGGTCAAAGCCGACAAAGAGCGCGGCAAGGAAGCGAAGCCGGAAAAGAAGCCCTCTATCCGGGCGCAGCTTAGGGCTGACAAGGAAAAGGCGCAGAAGAAAAACGCAAAGCAGAAATTACAGGATTTGGAAAGGAGCTGACCCATGCCGAAACAGAGTAAATTTGAGAACGTGGATTTGTTCGCTTCCCTCAATGCGGTTATGAAGCAGAACACAGGCTTTTACCAGAGCGACTTGGAGATTGACAAGGAGATTATCGCAAAGGCGGCGGCAAGCCCCCGCAAGGAGGACAAGACCCTTTTGTGGTTCTGCCGCCCGTCCGGGACGCATTGCTTCCGGGAGCGCGACGTTTTCCTCAAAGACACCGCGCCCCACAACACATGGCGTTTCTACATGGAGCAGACGAGCGACCGCGTCCTTGCCTATGCAATCGAGCTAACGGGGACGGAGCGCGGGAAAATCAAGGGCAATCTGTACGAACTGGACTACGCTAAACATTATGAGCGCGTCAAGGAAAAGGAGCTGCCCGCCGATACGGTGAAGCTGATTTATGAGCATGGGGAACGGGAGATACCCGCCGGACAGTTTTTCAACGGCAATCCCGATTATGAGCTTGGAAAGTTTGAACGCTTTGAAGCCGTACCCAACGACCCGGACGCGCTGCAATCGCTCTTACAGGAAGAACGGCGCAGCCGGGAGCAGCTTTCGCCGGGGGATTTCAAGGCGCATATTGCCGCTTTGCGGGACGGGCTGATTGAAACGGAAGCGCGGCGCATTGTGCGGGAAATGAAGCGGCATTACGAGCCGAACAGCCCGAACAAGACCCATTTCATGGCAGAGCTTTCCCCGGCGTTCATGCGGCTTGCAGCCACAAAGGACACTGACCGCCTTTTCTCCATGCTGCCCTACAAGACCCTTTCCTTTTCCAAAATCGAGGGCAGACATGGGACGTATGCGCTGATTGACAAGGGGGAGAACCGGGACAGGGAGATAAGGAAGCCCCGCCCCTCTATCCGGGCGCAGCTTAAAGCAGACAAGGCAAAGACCGCCCCGAAAAAGGCGGCGGCAAAAACAAAAAATCACGATATGGAGGTATGAGCATGATTAGACTGACTGTTGAAGAAACAAACCTTTTGAGCATTTACAACGAGGGCGGCAAGCGGGCTTTGATTGAGAATGTCAACGCCGCGCTGCCCTACATGGACGCGGATATGCGGGAGCTTGCAAAGCGCACCCTTTCCAAAGTGGACGCTTTGACCGAAGCGGAATTTGCAGAGCTTCCCATTTACGCCGCTGATGAAGTATGAACGGGGTTAAGCGGCTGACGCCGCCCCAGAGCCGGAAAGTCAACGCCCTTGTGCGCCGGACGTGCTGCAATTATGATAACGGGAACTGTATCTTACTGGACGACGGGGACGAGTGCGTATGTCCGCAGCTCATTTCCTATTCGCTTCTCTGCAAGTGGTTCCGGGTTGCGGTGCTTCCCGCCGACAGGCTGCTTTATGCGGAGCTTTACCAGACAGGGGATAAGAAGAAATGTACCGAGTGCGGCGCGTTCTTTGCGTCAACCTCTAACAGTGTCAAATACTGCCCCGTCTGCCGGAAACGTATCACCCGCAGACAAGCCGCCGAGCGCATGAGGAAAAGACGCGCCCCTGTTACGCAGTAGGCGCGGAAAATCCCTTGATTTACAGGGCTTTCCGGGCGTGAAAATCGGATAGGCGATACTTTATACCTTTACCCCCAAAAATGGCGTTCTACTGCGTAACATTCACGAAAACAGCACCCATAAAAAGACAGGGCGCGGAAGTCATATACTGGCTTCCGCGCCCTGTTCTTTTTTTGCCTATCTGACATTTCCCTTTTCCATTTCTTCAAGCGGGAACTGCGGGAGGGCTTCTATCAGCTTCTTTGTGATGGACTGGCGCATATCTTCGTTGATTTCCTGTTTCGTGCTTCCGTCCGGCTGTCTGACCGCTACCGTCGATAGCCTGTCGATTTCGTCCTTGTAGCACTCCACGACTTTCTCCACCGCCCATTTTTCCCCGGCAACGGCGGCGCGTATGGTTTCATATTCCGGCATTTTCTGGTTTTCCATGCTCAACGCTCCTCTGCTTTTTGATAGCCCTATCATAGCACAGCGGCGGGGATTTTGCTATCCTTATCCGCGCTCTGTTCCCTTTTCCCGTTCCGGCTGCCTGTCTGCCTGTAAAATGCTGTCAATGTTCTGCTTGATAATATCGTATTCCCGGACTTTCTTTTTCAGCTTCCCATAGTCGGCATAAAGGGCTTCTTTCTGCGCTTGGAGGGCTTCATATTCCGATTGCAGCGCGGCAAGGTTCGGGAGCTTTGCAATGCCCGCCGCTTTCAGCGACCTTGCGGCGGCTTCATGTAGGATAATCGCCTGTTCCTGTCCGGCGCGGTACTTCTCCCTGTTCCTTGCCTTGCGGTATGCGTCATAGACGGGCTTTGTCTTTTGGTAGGTGGAAACATTCTTGATAAGCACCGCCATGTCCGCAAGCCGCTTTTCCGCGTCCTTCAATGCGTCTGCCGCCTGTCCGCTTTCCGCTGCCATTTCTTCAATCCGGCTGACTAAATCCGCGTACTGTTCAATCTTATGTTCCGTCAAGAAATTCATGGTCTTTGCTGCCTGTTTCAGATTGTGGATTTTCGCCCACTGTTCATAGCCCTTACTCTGCGCCGCCTTGATACTGTTCTCAATGTCGATAAGCAGCGAAACGCCGCGCTGCTCTCTGGGGGCTTTCGCCGCCTTTGCCCGTCTGCCCGCTATCCGTTCCCTTATGGCTTCCTCTGTATAATCCGCGCCGAGGGTTTTAAGACGGGTGAAGCGTTCCTGTCCGGGGGCGCGGCATGACACATATTTCCCCGGCTTTATCTCATAGCCCGCCGCCTGTAACCGCTGCAACAATTCCTCAAAACTGGAAACTTGGGGGATAAGCGCGTCAACGGCAATCTTTAGCTTGCCTTTCCAACTTGTACCCGTCTTTTCTGCCTGGTACTCCGCATAGCTCTTTCCCTTGCTGCCCTTGCCGGGAACGACGACGGACAAGCCATTTTCCCGACACAGCTTGTCGCTCATGTTCCGTATGCC
>SFHN01000129.1 GCA_004555635.1 [Eubacterium] saphenum | reverse complement strand
GGAGCGGCACAACTTGTCTAAACAGAGTGTTCCCGCGAAGCGGGTATGTATTCGCAAAGCAAAAAGGATTACTGGTTATCCTCAATGTACTTAACGATATCACCGATGGTCTTTATGTTCTCAACCTGGTCCTCGGGAATCTCAATGCTGAACTCGTCCTCAATTGCCATTACAAGGTCAACAACATCGAGGGAATCTGCGCCAAGGTCATCTGTGATAGATGTGCTCTCGGTGATAGTATCTGCCTCCGCGTCGAGCTGCTCCGCAACGAGAGTCTTTACCTTCTCAAAAATATCCATTGTAGTTACCTCCATAATATAGTTGCCACTTGGTCGTAGCTATGTCAAATAATATTATATACGATACTTATAAAATAATCAATAGAAATTTACCGTTTTTTGAGGGTAATTTTGCACAAACTTATTCGGTAAACTTGCCTATTTTTCTGAATTTTTGATATCTCTGCTCAAGCAGGGTTTCCGTATCAACCAAAGACAGTCTATGAACCGCGTCAACGAGATATTCATAGATGTTGTCGGCGGTCTGCTCCTTGTTCAGATGTGCGCCGCCATCCGGCTCGTTTATGATGTGGTCGCATACACCGAACTCCACAAGGTCCTCTGCGGTTATCTTCAGAATTTCGCAGGCTTCCTTTTCCTTGCCGCCGTCTTTCCACAGGATTGAAGCCGCGCCGCGCGGGGAGATTACGCTGTACAGCGCGTTTTCGAGCATAGCAAGCTCGTCGCATACCGCAAGAGCAAGCGCGCCGCCGCTTCCTCCCTCGCCGAGAACAACCGAGATGACCGGCGTTTTCAGCGTCATAAACTCGTAGAGGTTGCGCGCAATCGCTTCGCCCTGTCCGCGCTTTTCCGCTTCAATTCCGCAGAACGCGCCGGGAGTGTCAACAAGGCAGATAACGGGTCGGTGGAACTTCTCCGCCTGCTTTGCAAGGCGAAGCGCCTTTCTGTAACCCTCGGGGTGGGGCATTGCGAAGTTGGAGTGCTTGTTCTCATCGAGGTTTCTGCCCTTAACCTGCGCCAGAACGGTAACGGGCATTTCCGACAGGTAGCCGATGCCGCCGATAATCGCCGCGTCGTCGCCGTAAAGACGGTCGCCGTGGAACTCCATAAACCGCGTGAACATCGCGGGGATATAGTCGTTTACGGTCGGGCGGTTTTTGTTGCGGATTATCTCAAGGCGCTCTGTTGATGTAAACTTGCTCATCTGCCCGCCACCTCCTTGGGAAACCCGTGCAGTTTCAGAATATTCGAGATACGCTTGCGCATCATTCCGCGCTCTACAATCATATCGGTAAAGCCGCATTCAAGCTGGAACTCCGCGCTCTGGAAGTCGTCGGGCAGGCGCTGGCGGATTGTGTCCTGAATAACGCGTCTGCCTGCGAAGCCGATAAGCACCTTCGGCTCGGCAAGAATGATGTCGCCGAGAGAAGCGAACGAAGCGGTAACGCCGCCCGTTGTCGGGTCGGTCATAACCGTGATGTAAAGCCCGCCCGCGTCGCTGTGGCGCTTTACCGCGCCGGAGGTTTTCGCCATCTGCATAAGCGAGATGATTCCCTCCTGCATACGCGCGCCGCCCGAAGCGGTGAACATAACGACGGGGAGATTTTTCTCCGTTGCATACTCAAACGCGCGCGCGATTTTCTCGCCGACAACGCTGCCCATACTCGCCATCATAAAGTGGCTGTCCATTATTCCGATAACGCAGCGGTAGCCGCGAATCGTGCACTCGCCCGTTACAATTGCGTCCTTCATATTGCAGCTTTGCTGCATTTTCTCTATTTTCTCCTCGTATTTCGGGAAGTCAATCGGGTTAAGCGAGGACATATTCCCGTCGAACTCGACAAAGCTGCCCTTGTCAACCGTGAGGTCAAGGCGCTCCTGCCACGAAAGACGCGCGTGATAGCCGCACTTCGGGCAGACCTTCATCGCGCGGACGAACTCCTCGTTGTACACAACGCCGCCGCAACGCGGGCACTTGAACAGCAGGTTCTCGGGGATTTCCATATCCTTATGCTCGGAAGGCTCGGGCTGTTCGTCGGTGAACCTTGCTTTTACAACCTTAAACAAATCTTCTATCGGCATTTAATCTTACTCCCCCAGGATATTTGTTCTGTTGAGATAGCCGATATCGAAATCGCCTTTCTCGAAATTCTCGTCCCTTAGCAGAGCGAGCTGGAAATCAATGTTGGTTTCTACGCCGTCGATGATAAGCTCGGACAGCGCAACGCGCATTTTCATAATCGCCTCGGCGCGGTCGCCGCCCTTAACGAGTATCTTTGCAATCATACTGTCGTAAAACGGCGTTATCTCATAGCCCGCATAAACCGCGCTGTCGATACGCACGTTAAATCCGCCCGGAACGTGAAGCGACTTTATCTTTCCGGGGCAGGGGCGGAAGTTGTGTCGCGGGTCCTCCGCATTTATGCGGCACTCGATTGCGTGACCGGTAAGCTTAACGTCGTCCTGTGTGAACCACAGCGGCTCGCCCGCGGCAACCCTAATCTGCGCCTTTACAAGGTCAATTCCCGTCACGAACTCGGTTACGGGGTGCTCAACCTGAATACGGGTGTTCATCTCCATAAAGTAGAAGTTCTTGTCCTTGTCAACAAGGAACTCGATTGTTCCCGCATTCTGATAGCCGCTGACCTTTGCCGCGCTTACCGCCGCAGCGCCCATTCTTGCGCGAAGCTCCTCCGTCATAATTGGGCTGGGGCTTTCCTCAAGAACCTTCTGGTTTCTGCGCTGAAGCGAGCAGTCGCGCTCGCCGAGATGAACCACGTTTCCGTGATTGTCCGCCAAAAGCTGGATTTCGATATGGCGGGGGTTTACGATAAACTTTTCGATGTATACCTCGTCGTTGCCGAAGAACTGAAGCGCCTCCTGCTGTGCCGCAATGTAGCTCGCTTCGAGGTCCTCCTCACGCTCGACAAGACGTATTCCGCGTCCGCCGCCGCCTGCGCTTGCCTTTACCATAACGGGATAGCCTATCTCCGCGCAGATTTTCTTCGCGTCGTCAACCGTTGCGACAACGCCGTCGGAGCCGGGGACAACCGGCACGCCCGCAGATACCATTGTCTGCTTAGCGTGAGCCTTGTCGCCCATCGCGTCCATCACCTCGGGCGAAGGGCCTATAAATGTTATGCCGCAGGCTCTGCAAAGGCGGGCGAAATCGGCGTTTTCGCTTAAAAAGCCGAAGCCGGGGTGAATTGCCTCTGCGTGGGTAACCTCGCAGGCGGCTATAATCGCCTTGGTGTTAAGATAGCTGTCCTTCGTTGCGGCAGGACCTATGCAGATTGCCTCGTCTGCAATCTGTGCGTGCAGCGCAGACCTGTCCGCCTCGGAATAAACCGCGACGGTCTTTATTCCAAGCTCGCGGCAGGCGCGCATTATTCTTATCGCAATCTCGCCGCGGTTGGCTATGAGTATCTTGTTAAACATCGTTTAGTCAGCTCCACACATTTTTATTCGTTCTCTGCGGGCTTGGGGTCAGCCACGGCAAAGGAAATCTCCGCGGTGACAACCTTCTTCCCGTTTACGGTAGCGACCGCCTTGCCGAAGCCGATAGGGCCTTTCTGCCCCGTCATCTCAACGTGCAGCTCAAGCGTATCTCCCGGTACAACCTGACCGCGGAAGCGAGCCTTGTCTATACCCGCGAAAAACGCAATCTTGCCCTTGTTCTCGGGAAGCGCAAGCGCGCAAACGGCTCCCGCCTGCGCAAGCATTTCAATCATAAGCACGCCGGGAGTAACGGGCTGCGCGGGGAAATGACCCTTGAACCAATACTCCTCGGGGCGAAGAAATTTCTTTGCGGTAACGCGAACGCCCGGCTCAAGCTCCGTCACCTCGTCGATGAGCAAAAACGGGTCGCGGTGGGGAATGATTTCCTTTATCTGTTCCTGATTAAGCGTCATAGTTCCTCCCGATTACTCAATTCTCATTATCTTCTGACCGAACTCAACCGCGTCGCCGTTGTTCACATAAATCTCGGCAACCCTGCCGCTGAACTCGCTGTTAATCTCGTTCATAAGCTTCATACTCTCGATTATGCAGACAACATCGCCCGCGTTTACGGTATCGCCGACCTTAACAAACGGGGGCTTGTCGGGAGAGGGCGCGGAATAGAACGTTCCAATTATCGGGGAGGTTATGATATTTCCCGAAGCGGGAGCGGGGGCAGTCTCCGCGGTGGCAGCCGCAACAGCAACAGCGGTCGCGGGAGCGGACGGCACAGGCATACCCATAGGGGGCATAGGCGGCATCGGAGCGGGCGGCGCGCAGCGCTTTCCCTCGATAACGATGTCAATGTCCTCCGTGCTAATCTTGAGCTTGCCGAGGTCGTTTTCCTTGACGATTTTCGCAAGCGCCTCAATGCACTCAATTGTTTCCTCAATGGGGGTTTCGATTTTGTCCTTCAGGTTCATTAAAATATCCTTTCGATGTCACGTTTTAACGGAAAATCAGTCGTTTACGGGGCGCATACAGATGCAGCCGTTATGGCCGCCGCCGGTTATC
>SFHN01000128.1 GCA_004555635.1 [Eubacterium] saphenum | reverse complement strand
CGCGCTTGACAACACGCTTCAGGATATTCTTATCCGCTGGAAGCGTATGCAGGGCTACTCCGCGCTGTGGCTGCCCGGCACCGACCACGCGTCTATCGCAACGGAAGCGAAAATCGTAAACGCGATGAAGGAAGAGGGGCTTACCAAGGACGACGTTGGCCGCGACGGCTTTTTGGAGCGCGCGTGGGAATGGAAGCGCGTTTACGGCGGTAGAATAGTTCAGCAGCTTAAGAAGCTCGGTTCCTCCTGCGACTGGGAGCGCGAGCGCTTTACGCTGGACGAGGGCTGCTCCAAGGCGGTTCAGAAGGTGTTTATGGACCTCTACAACAAGGGGCTGATTTACCACGGCGAGCGCATTATCAACTGGTGCCCGAACTGCAAGACCTCGATTTCCGACATCGAGTGCGAGTACGAGGAGCAGGACGGCTTCTTCTGGCACATCAACTACCCGTTTGCGGACGGAAGCGGCTACCTCGAAATCGCAACGACCCGCCCCGAAACGCTGCTCGGCGACTCCGCCGTTGCGGTAAACCCTGCCGACGAGCGCTACAAGGATATCGTCGGCAAAATGCTGAAGCTTCCGCTGACCGACAGAGAAATCCCCGTTGTTGCGGACGATTACGTTGATATGGAATTCGGCACGGGCTGCGTTAAGATTACCCCCGCGCACGACCCCAACGACTTTGAAGTAGGCAAGCGCCACGACCTGCCCATTATCCATATGATGAACGACGACGCAACTATCCGCGAGGACGTCGGCGGAAAGTACGCGGGTATGGACAGATACGAGGCAAGAAAGGCGATGGTTGCCGACCTCGACGCGCAGGGGCTGCTCGTTAAAGTCGAGCCGCACAAGCACAACGTAGGCTGCTGCCAGCGCTGCGGCACAACCGTTGAGCCGAGAGCAAGCTATCAGTGGTTCGTTTCGATGAAGAAGCTCGCGCAGCCCGCTATCGACGTTGTAAAGAGCGGTGAGCTTAGATTTATCCCGAAGCGCTTTGAAAACGGCTACCTCTACTGGATGGAGAATATCCGCGACTGGTGCATTTCCCGTCAGCTTTGGTGGGGTCACCGTATCCCCGCATATTACTGTCAGAACAAGGACTGCTGTCACACCGAGATAACGCTCGACGGCATTTCCGTCTGCCCGAAGTGCGGCGCGCCTATGAAGCAGGACGAGGACACGCTCGACACCTGGTTCTCCTCCGCGCTCTGGCCGTTCTCCACTCTCGGCTGGCCCGAAAAGACCCCCGAGATGGAATACTTCTACCCGACAACAACGCTTGTTACAGGCTACGATATTATCCCGTTCTGGGTTGCGAGAATGATTTTCTCGGGGCTCGAGCACACTGGTGAAAAGCCGTTCAAGGACGTGCTTATCCACGGCCTTGTGCGCGACGAGCTTGGGCGCAAGATGTCAAAGTCGCTCGGCAACGGCGTTGACCCGCTCGAAATCATCGACGAGTACGGCGCGGACGCGCTTCGCCTTACGCTGGTTACAGGCAACGCGCCCGGAAACGATATGCGCTGGACAAAGGAGAAGGTTACAAACTCCCGCAACTTCGCAAACAAGCTGTGGAACGCATCGCGCTATATCCTGATGAATCTCCCCGAGGACTTCGACAAGCCGGTTCTTCCCGAAAATCTGCCTATCGAGGACAAGTGGGTGCTCAGCCTCTACAACGACGTTATCAAAAACGTCACCGCAAACCTCGAGGCATTCGAGCTTGGAATCGCGGTTCAGAACCTGCTCGACTTTATCTGGGACATCTACTGCGACTGGTACATCGAGCTTACAAAGCCCCGTATCGCGGCGGGCGGCGAAACCGCTCTCGCTGCGCAGAACGTTCTCGTTTATGTTATGCAGGGCATACTGAAGCTGCTTCACCCGTTTATGCCGTTCATCACCGAGGAAATCTGGCAGTCAATGCCCGGCACGGAGAGCGAAAGCATAATGGTTGCGAAGTGGTGCGAATACAGCGACGCACTTTGCTTCACAAAGGAGCAGGAGGAGTTCTCCCGCGTTGTAAACGCAATCAAGGCTGTCCGCGTTCAGAGAAACGAGATGAACGTTCCGCCCTCAAAGAAGGTTACAATGCAGGTTGAAACCAAGTTCACCGAGCTGTTTTCTTCCTGCCGCGCGTTCTTTGAAAAGCTTGCGGGCGCGGGTGAGTTCAGCGTCTGCGAAACCGTTTCGGACACCGACGGGAAAGTAACGGTTGTTACCGACTCCGCGCGCGTGTTTATGCCGATGGGCGAGCTGGTTGACAAGGAAAAGGAGCTTGCGCGCCTTGAAAAGGAAAAGAAGGCGGCGGAGAAGGATATTCAGTTCCTGAGCGGAAAACTTAACAATCAGGGCTTCCTCGCGAAAGCGCCCGCGCAGCAGATTGAAAACGAGCGCGCAAAGCTTGCAAAGGCAGAGGAAAAGCTCGCAAAAATCAACGCTTCCATCGAGGGGCTGCAGTAAAGATTGTCCGCATAACGGACGATACGCACGGCAAAAAAAGGTTGTATCTCATTTCCCCTATACCGTGGAATGAGATACTGCTTCTTTGCCTTTCTGCTCTCCGGCTTTTGGAATATCATTAACCGACATCGGAAACATCTTTGATACCACCTAAGCTTTCATCACAACACATCACCAAAGGAGGTATAATATGCCTGACCTTACTCTTGTAGTGCTGGCGGCGGGTATGGGCTCGCGCTTCGGCACAAGGATAAAGCAGCTTGAGCCGCTCGGACCAAACGGCGAGCTGCTTATCGACTACTCCATATACGACGCAATACGCGCGGGATTTAACAGGGTGGTTTTCATTATCCGAAAGGATATCGAGGAGCTGTTCAAATCCACTATCGGAAACAGGATTGCGCAACATATCCCGACCGAATATGTCTATCAGTCGCCCGATTTTCTCCCCGTAAGAAGCATAGACTTCCCCTCGCGCACGAAGCCGTGGGGCACGGCGCAGGCGCTTTACTGCTGCAAGGACAAGCTGTCGGGACCGTTTGCCGTCATAAATGCGGACGACTTCTACGGCAGCGGCGCGTTTATGCAGCTCGGAGAGTTTCTGAAAAATCCCACGGCAGAGGGCTGCTCGGTTGACTTTATCCTCAAAAACACGCTGTCCGACAGCGGCACGGTAAACCGCGGCATTTGCACAAAAAGCCCCGACGGGCTGCTGACGGGCGTTGAGGAAACCAAGGGGATTTCGCGCGGAGAGGACGGGATAATCCGCGGGACATTCCGCGGCGAGGAGCGCATTCTCGGCGAAAACGACACGGTATCTATGAGTATGTGGGGCTTTCGCGCGGAGTTTATGTGCGTGCTTGAAAAGCGGCTTGCGGAGTTTCTTTCGGCGCTTCCCACAGACGAGCCGAAAGCGGAGCTTACGATAGCGGACGCGGTCGGCACGGAAATACGGGAATGCGGCTATGCCGTAAGAGATATCCCGACTTCAAGCAAATGGTTTGGCATAACCTACGAAAGCGACACGCAAAGCGCGCGCGATACGCTTTTGCAGTACACGAATGAGGGAGTTTACCCCTCGCCGCTTTGGGACAATTGATTAAGACAGTTTGAGAGGGAAAGATTATGCTTATCGTCCCCGTTGAAAACCTCCGCGCGGGAATGGTGCTTGCAAGGGACGTTGCCTCAACGTCCGCAAGAGAATACCGCACCCTTCTTATGAAGGGCACGGAGCTGACGCAGGAAATGATTGAGCTTCTCACAAGCAAGGGCATTAAAACCGTAAACATAGTCGGCGCGGAAGTCGCGGGAAACGCTCCCACCCGCCCGACTGAAGCCCCTGCGAATGAGGAGCAGAAAAACGCGCACATAAGCCGAGCGCTCAACGAGCTGCACGATATCTTTGACTCAAGCGAGGAAATCCGCGAGTTTTCGCTTGACTCGGTGAAAAAGGTTGACTCGATAGCCGACGATATTCTCGCCGACCTCAGAAACGACGCCACAACGCTCGGAAACCAGATGATTGCGCTGCAAAACTACGACGACTATACATATAAGCACTGCCTGCGCGTGGCTATGCTTGCGACAAGCATTTGCACCGAGCTTAAGCTGTCCCTCGACAGCACTAAGGAAGTAATAGTGTCCGCGCTGCTTCACGATATCGGAAAGTCAAACATCGACCACGACATCATCATTAAGCCCGGAAAGCTTACAGATGAGGAGTACGCCGAAATTCAGCGCCACCCGCTTATCGGATACCACATTCTGAAGCGGACGGGACAGTATAACGCGAATATTATGGCGGGCGTGCTGTTTCATCAGGAGAAATACGACGGCTCGGGCTATCCAACGCATATCTCGGGGAGAAAAATCCCGCTTATAGCGCGTATCCTGACCGTCGCGGACGTGTTTGACGCGCTCACCTCAAACCGCCCGTACAGAAAGCCGTGGAGCGTTGCGGAAACGGAGGAGTATATCCTCGGAAGCTGCAACACACACTTCGACTACGACGTTACGCTTGCGTTTCTCCGCGCGTTTAACCCCTACCCGATAGGCACAATGGTGCTGCTGTCCGACGAAAGGCACGGCGTTGTTATCGGTCACAACACGAATGTGCTGCGCCCCGTTGTGCGGATTATGGGAGAAAACGGCGGCGAGGAGCTTGAC
>SFHN01000127.1 GCA_004555635.1 [Eubacterium] saphenum | reverse complement strand
AAGATCGGCAATGTCGCTTGCTTTCGCGTAAAGCGGTATATGTGGGTATTCGTCCTTCACGCGATCTTGTGTTCCCAGCAGCATAGCCATGATATATTTATCCTTCATCTGCTGCCCCCTCCTTTCCCGCGTTCGCCTTTGCAAGCTGGTATTCCTCCGCCTTGTCTGCGTCAACGTAGTTTAGCGATTGAATGCGGCGATCTCCGCCGGAAACGCTCGGAAGGTTCAGAATTTCCAATGCTTGATTGACCGTAAGCAAGCCCATAGGCATAATTTCACGGATCAAGTTTACTTTCGTCGCGTTGCTGGTGAATTGAAGCCGCCCGCTCTCGAACAGAATAGAATTGCCGAAGGCTCTTTCCCGATCGTTGAACAACTTGCGCGTAAATTCAAGGCTTAATTGCAGCGCCAGCGGCTCAATGACGCTTTCATAGAACGCCGCCCATTGGTTTTCATTGTAGCTACTGTTTACGATCGCTTCCGAAACGCCTAAATAGTCGTAAATCTTCGTTTTCACGGCCTGCATTTGCTTTTCGTCGATCGCATACGGCTTGTTGTCGATCGGGATATACTCGGCGGCGCTGTCAAGGACGGCAATACCGCCGTTGTTGTTGATGTTCAAATAGTCCTGTATGAAGTTTTCGCGCATTTCCTTCAAGATGTCAGCATTCGCAAGCTGTGTGCGTTTCAGAATGCCGCGAATGCTCGCGCCTGTCTTGATCGCGGAAACAATGCCTTCATTCTGCGCGTGGGCAAGCTGCAACGCGGGGGAAAGTGCGTCATTCGGATCGCCTAAAATTAGATTACTATTGAAATTGCGGCGAAGATGGACAATATCCGCATACGGTAAAATGACCTCTTGCCCGCCGGGGAAAATAAAGCGGCAATAGAACGCGCCCGCCGGATCGGTCATAAACTCCGCATGAACCGGATTGAGCGGGAACACGGCGACGCATTGCCCGCGTTCGTCCCTCTGAATGTATGCAAAAGCGTTGTTGTACAGAAAATAGTGTGTAAACAGCTTGTACAGCATATCGAAGGCGGACATATACGGGTTTGGCTCAACCTGTAACAGGCGGTTTAGCTTGCAATCTCCCGTTGTCTGTTCGTGATCCCGATACTTGATGATGTGCGATCCTTTCAGCTTTGCAGCATTGCGTGCGATCGCGTCAACGGCACTTCTAAAAATGTCGTTGCTGTATGCGTTCCCGCTCCATGCTGAAAAGGCATTCCCGCCACCGATGATTTCCGCGCGGCTTGTTTCCCGTGCTGGCGGCTTTGCCCTCCCAAAAATACGGCTAAAAATACTCATTCTTCCGTTTCCACCTCTTCCACGTTCCATTTGCCTTCATTGCCGCCGTTTTTGCTCATTTCCTCTTGGAAAACCTCTCGCATACGGGCTTGAATTTTGTCCCTCATGCGCACATCTGCAAGGGTTTTCCACGGGCGGGCTGGAAGTCGTGAAGTCCCAATTTCATATACATAGCCTTTTAGCGCATTCGGAACGCCGTGGCGGTCATAGCCTGTCGGGCGGATCGTGATATACTTTCCGCTATCGCCCTTCTTGATCTTTGACGCTTTAATAGACTTGATAAGATCGCCTGTGTCCCGTATCTCGTATTCCTTCAAAGCGGCCTGCATTTCCTCGCGGGCTATCTTCGCGCCCGCGTGTAGCATATGATTAACTGTTCCGCTGACTTTCGCTCCCTTTGCTTGAAGCTGATATTGAATGCTGTCCAGCCCCGTAAACGTGAACTTTGCCATTTTGCGCCCTCCTTTCCTCCTGCTCCTGTTCGCTGCGCCGTTCCTGCTCGCAATCGCAACGTTCCGAAGGATCAAGGGCGCAACCGCAATGCGGGCATACTCTGAAATACATTTCTGCTTTCTCCTTTCTGTCTGCTTTTTCTCCCACCACTCCGCCCCTCCCGCTGGGAGGGGGACAGGCTCAAAGGAATTGAACACGCCTGCGGGCGGCCTGCTGTCTGCGTGTCTATGTGATTCCTCTGATGATTTTTTGTTATCCCCGCCGCCGTCCTGCTTCTATCACTCCGGCAACTCACCGTAAAGAGGCTTTCGCGGCATATCCTCGCGCCGCGTTGCGCCGCTCCGGTATTCCACGTTCCTCTTGACGGCTCGCCGCCTTCGTGATCTATCTAAAGCAGGCGACGGGGAATTAAACAAAAAATCATCTTCAAAGAAAGTGTTGGTTATCGAACCTTACTTATTTACAAGGCCTTCAAAGCTGATCCGCGATCAGCATTTTAGAGGCCGTTTCCGGTTATTCGGCGGCGGTGCTTCCGCCGCGTCCTCGGTACGAACGTACTTGAAGCACATATAACCGTAACGGTTCGTTTTTGCTTCTACAAGCCTGTAACCCTTCGGCGCTCGCGGCGGCTTGCTCTCGGAATACTCCCGCTTTGCTTCCGTCGCCGCTTCCTTCTCCGGCTGGCACAAATTCCGCGTACCCTTGTAATGGTGGCGCGTCCCTCTCTCCGGTGTCCAATGGTCGAAAAGGTAATTTGCAAGGCCTGTATAATCCCGCCCGTGATCCACGCCGTTGTAGTAGTTGTGTTCCCGCAAGTGTTCAATACGAATGATCGTTCCGCCGTCCCACTTCTCCCGTATCTGCTCTTCGGTCAGCCCATTAGATACCATGTGAAAGTGAATGCGGCTCGTTGTCTTGCCTCTGCCGGGGTAAAGCGCTATTTGCGCGTCCGGATTTAACCGCCGCAACCGCCGCCAAAACGGATTTATGATCCCGTCCGCCTCGACGAAGGTATGTACTTCGTGTTCGTTGTCCAGCGTGATCGTGGTATAGAGGGAAGCGGGGGAAAACGTCGCGTTGAACATTCGCGCATGATTTCGACGGGCTAACCGCTGCTTGAAGTCCTCGTATTCCTCCGCGCTGCTGAACCGTGGGCGCGGCTCTGCCTTCTTTACGTCCTTTGTCCGATCCGGCAAGGTGTACACCTCCTGTTCACATACGCTACCCGCGAAAATCCTTCTTTTTGCTCGCATTTTTGGCCTCCTGCCTTGACAAAAGGCCGTACAACTGCTATAATTTATTTGTAGTGAATAGCTGTTGTACAGCCCTAACGTTCATCGGTTGCCGCCGATGGGCGTTATTTTTTGTCCTCTTTTTTCATAATGCTACTGCCTCCAGCAATTCCGCTATGTATGGATCGCGGCGGCGCTCCGGTGAAAGCGTCCGGACGGCCTCGCGGCATTCCTCGCGCCTGCATGCGGTTTCCTCAAGATCAAATGAAGATGGGTGAAGATTGTAAAAATCGCGCGAATTTTTCTCCCCGCCGTCAATCAATTCATCAAGTGAAAACACGTCTGCATTTCTTTTCGGTGCGTTCCGCTTCCGGCACTCGCTCTTGAATGTACCTTCTAACGCGTGTTCGACGTAATGCGGGAAGCTGCTCCCGCCCGCTTTGCTGAACGTGAATAGGGCGCGGGCGAATACCACCAGCCCTTCGGAATACGCTTCATCAAAGTCATAATTGTAATATTGCCGCCTATACCATACCGCGTCGCGCAAGTGATCAAGGTACATTATGGCGTATTGCTCCCGCTCCGCCTCCGTTAAAAGGTTTTCCGTGTCCTCGACGGGTTCAACGTACCCGCTGCATATTTCTTCCGGCTCAACCGACAGCGCCGCCGCGATCTTCATTGCAACGGTATTTGAAGCGGTTTTCTGTTTACCCTGTTCAAGTAAGCACAAGTACGGCGCAGATATACCGACCGCCCGCGCAAGCGCCGCTTGTGATTGTTTCCGAAGTTTGCGAAGGGTTATAATGTGATCGGCGCGTATTTCTACGCTGATTTCGTAAGACTTCATACCGCGTTGCCCTCCAATGAAAGAACTTTACAAATGATATGCGCCTTGAATGCCTTGCCATTGTATGCGTCAAGGTATGTCGCATAATTCGCCCTTGCGATTTCCGTAATGATCCCGCGCGGCAACGGAAGGTTGGCAAAGTCTAAAGCAAATTCGTGATAGTCCATCTTTCGGCGGTTCTGCTCCCGATCCTCTGCGCCCATTTGGAAGCTCTCTTCTTCCATGCTCCGGTATTCCTTTTCGATCGCGGCTATCTGTATCGGGCTTGATCCCCATACCTCCGTTTCGTAACCCTCATACGGGGAACGACCGCCGCCGCGTTTCTTTTTCCGCTTGCTCATTGTTTACGCTCCTTTCGCTTCCGACGGCCTGCCGTATGAAGTTTCTTTCGGCAAGCAGCCGTATTTCTTCTTGTGCCATGCCTCGAACTTCGCTTGATTGTCCGGATCATCGAAGAAACTTCCGATCGCTTCAAACAAACCCCGACAATGCGCCGCCATGACGGGCGCGGGCATTGTGTCAAGCTGTACCGTTATCCCGCTCATGTGTTAGGCCTCCTTTACGCGCTTGTAACAGCGGAAATTCCGCTGTTAGTAGCAAAAAAAATATAGTCAACGCTTGCTTCCGGAAAGCGCTGTTTGATTTTTTCCATGAACTTACGCCCAGCTTTTGCGTTGCCTTGCTCTACTTTCTGATACATAGAGAGGGAAACGCCCAATTCCGCCGCCATCTGCTCTTGATTTAGACCATTTTCTTTTCTCAATTCTCGCAAGTTGTTCATGCCGTTTCCTCCTTT
>SFHN01000126.1 GCA_004555635.1 [Eubacterium] saphenum | reverse complement strand
CCCGCTGTTCAGGACGCAGTAAAGAACTTTATCGGCAAGGAGCCGTTCAAGGGCATTAACCCCGATGAGTGCGTTGCTATCGGCGCTTCTATTCAGGGCGGCGTCCTCAACAAGGAAGTTAGCGGCATTGTTCTGCTGGATGTTACACCTCTGTCCCTCGGTATCGAAACCGCAGGCGGCGTTTGCACCAGAATGATTGAGCGCAACACAACAATCCCGACCACAAAGAGCCAGATATTCTCCACCTACGCAGACAACCAGCCCAGCGTTGACATCAACATTCTTCAGGGCGAGCGTGAGTTTGCAAAGGACAACAAGTCTATCGGCACATTCCGTCTTGACGGTATCGCTCCCGCTCCCCGCGGTATCCCGCAGATTGAGGTTACGTTCGATATCGACGCAAACGGTATCGTAAACGTAAAGGCGGTTGATAAGGGTACGGGCAAGGAGCAGCACATCTCCATCACCGCTTCCTCCAATATGAGCAAGGAGGACATCGACAAGGCTGTCAAGGAAGCAGAAGCATTCGCAGCCGAGGACAAGAAGCGCAAGGAGGAGGTTGACCTTCGCAACGAGGCTGACTCGATGGTATACCAGATTGAGAAGTCGATGAAGGACTTCGGCGACAAGGTTACCGCCGAGGACAAGGGCAAGGTTGAGCCTAAGATTGAGGCACTGAAGGAAGCTCTCAAGGGTAACGACATCGAGGCTGTAAAGGCTAAGAAGGAGGAACTCCAGAACGCATTCTACGAGGTTGCCGGCAGAATTTATCAGGAAAACGGCGGCAACCCTGAGGATATGGCGTCGGCAGCTGCGGCTGCGGGAGCGGCTCAGGACAACAACGACGGCGGCAACGACGACGGCGCAGTTGACGTTGAGTTTACCGAAAAGTAAGTAACCGATAGCGCCTTGAGGCAAATGCCGCAGGGCGCAATTGGTGTTTTGCGGCAAATAACAAACACGCCCGCGCGCTCTGCAAAGAGCCTTTGGCGGCAGGCAAGCGCAGAGGCTCCGAAGGGATAGATGAATTATGGAAAAAAGAGATTATTATGAAGTGCTTGGACTTCAGAAAGGCGCGTCCGACGAGGAGATAAAGAAAGCGTATCGCAAGATGGCGAAGAAGTATCACCCCGACCTGAACCCCGACGACCCCGACGCAGAGGAGAAGTTCAAGGAGGTCAACGAGGCAAATCAGGTGCTGTCCGACCCCGAGAAAAAAGCGAAGTACGACCAGTTCGGCTTTGCGGGCGTTGACCCGAGCTACGGCGCGGGCGCGGGCGGCTTCGGCGGTATGGACGGCGTTGACCTCGGCGATATCTTCAGCGATATTTTCGGCGGCTTCGGCGGCTTTGGCGGCAGCACGCGCTCTGCAAACCCCAACGCGCCGCGCCGCGGCAGCGACCTGCCGATAAAGCTTGACATCAGCTTTATGGAAGCGTGCAAGGGCGTTGAAAAGGAAATCAACGTAACGCGCATTGAGGTCTGCGACGAGTGCTCGGGTACGGGCGCGAAGAAGGGCACATCTCCGAAAAACTGCCCCGACTGCGGCGGCACAGGCTCTGTGAACGTTCAGCAGCGCACGATGTTCGGCACGATGATGACGAGAAAGACCTGCACACGCTGCTCGGGCAGGGGCAAGATTATCGAAACGCCCTGTCCCAAGTGCAGCGGCAGGGGTACAATCAGCGCGAAAAAGACCATCTCCGTAAATGTTCCCGCCGGCATTGACACGGGCGTTACGCTTAACGTCCGCGGTCAGGGCAACGCGGGCACCAACGGCGGCAGCAGAGGCGACCTCAAGGTTCGCGTAAGCGTAAGGGAGGACCCCGTTTTCCGCCGCGAGGACTACAACATCTGGGTGGACGTTCCGATTACTTATATGCAGGCGGCGCTCGGCGCTACGATTGACGTTCCGACGATTGACGGCACGGTCGAGATGAAGATTGCGGCAGGCACGCAGCCCGGCTCGGTTCTCCGCCTGCGCGGAAAGGGCGTTCAGAAGCTCCAGCGCGCCGAGGGCGACCGCGGCGACCAGATGGTTCGCGTCAACGTTGAGATACCGAAGAACCTTAACAAGAAGCAGAAGGACGCTCTCGAAGCGTTTGAAGCAACGCTCGAGGACAGCAACTACGAAAAGCGCTCGTCCTTCTTCAGCAAGCTGAAGGATATGTTCAAAAACTGACATCAAGACCCGCCGTGAGATTTTCTCGGCGGGCTTTGTTGTGCATTGTGTGATATTGCGTCAGGTTATCTGCGTGAGATTTGTGCATAAAGCGCCTAGACATAAACACGTAAAATTTGATATAATGATAACGTGGAAAATGTATACGGAACAACGGTGTTTCGGGGACAGACTAGCTGCGCCCCGACGCCGATTTTTTGTTTCAGGAGGGATTTTTTATGGCAGATTTTTTCAATGTAGTTGAGCAGTTCGGCGTTGATGTTTTCAACGAGGAAACGATGAAGCAGCGGCTTCCGAAGAACGTTTACAGAGCGCTCAAAAAGACCATTTCCGAGGGCAGGGAGCTTGACAGCTCGATTGCCGACGTTGTCGCAAGCGCTATGAAGGACTGGGCGGTGGAAAAGGGCGCGACCCACTACACCCACTGGTTCCAGCCGATGACGGGAATTACCGCCGAGAAGCACGACTCGTTTATCTCACCGATGGGCGACGGCACCGTGATTATGGAGTTTTCGGGCAAGGAACTTGTAAAGGGCGAGCCTGACGCGTCGTCCTTCCCCTCGGGCGGACTTCGCGCGACTTTTGAGGCGAGAGGCTACACCGCGTGGGACCCGACCTCCTACGCTTTCGTAAAGGAAGGCTCGCTGTATATCCCGACGGCGTTCTACTCCTACTCGGGAGAAGCACTTGACAAGAAAACCCCGCTGCTGCGCTCTATGGACGTTGTCAGCAACGCTGCGCTGCGCATTCTCCGCCTTTTCGGAAACGAAACGACAAAGCGCGTTGTTCCTACCGTCGGCGCGGAGCAGGAGTATTTCCTCGTTGACCGCGAAACCTACAACAAGCGCAAGGACCTCATCTTTACGGGAAGAACGCTGTTCGGCGCTCCCGCACCAAAAGGGCAGGAGCTTGAGGACCACTATTACGGCTCGATAAAGTCGCGCGTTGCGGACTATATGAAGGACCTTGACGAGCACCTCTGGAAGCTCGGAATAACCTCAAAGACAAAGCACAACGAGGTTGCCCCCGCGCAGCACGAGATGGCACCGATATTTGCGCCCGCAAACCTCGCCTGCGACCAGAACCAGCTTACAATGGAGCTTATGAAGAAGCTTGCGCTGGAGCACGGGCTTGTCTGCCTGCTTCACGAAAAGCCCTTTGCAGGGATAAACGGCTCGGGCAAGCACGACAACTGGTCACTTTCCACCGACGACGGGCAGAACCTGCTCGACCCCGGCAAAAGCCCGATGGAAAACGCGCAGTTCCTCACCTTCCTTGCGGCAATCATCAAGGCGGTAGACGAGTATTCCGACCTGCTTCGCCTGTCGGTTGCCTCTGTCGGAAACGACCACCGACTCGGCGCAAACGAAGCGCCCCCCGCGATTGTTTCGATTTTCCTCGGCGAGGAGCTTGAGGCGGTCGTAGACGCGCTTGTCGAGGGCAAGGACTACACGTCAACGGGCGGCACGCTGTTCAACGTCGGCGTATCCTCGCTTCCCGCTTTCCCGAAGGATACCACCGACAGAAACAGAACCTCCCCGTTTGCGTTTACGGGAAACAAGTTCGAGTTCAGAATGTGCGGCTCAAACCTCAATATCGCAGGACCGAACACCGTGCTGAATACGATTGTCGCGAACTCGCTCACGGAGTTTGCCGACGAGCTTGAGGGCGCAGAGGACTTTAACGCCGCGCTTCACGAGCTGCTTGTAAAGACGATAAAGGAGCATAAGAGGGTTATCTTCAACGGCAACGGCTACGGCGACGAGTGGATTGCCGAGGCGGAAAAGCGCGGGCTTCATAACCTCAAAACCTCCGTCGAGTCGTTCTGCACGCTGACCGACAAGAAGAACGTTGACCTGTTTACGAAGTTCGGCGTATACAGCGAGGTTGAGCTTCACGCAAGGCAGGAAATCCTGCTCGAAAACTATGTAAAGGTGTTCAACATCGAGGCGCTTACGGCTGCGGATATGGCAAAGACCGAAATTCTCCCCGCGGTTATGAGATACTCCAAGGAACTTTGTGACATCGCCGCAAGCAAGAAGGCGCTTGGGATAGAGCCGTCTACCGAGCTTTCTGCTGCCGCTAAGATAAACACGCTCACCGCCGCGCTTTCCGACAAGGCAAACGAGCTGTCAAGCCTTATCGTCCGCGCGCACACCTTAGACGACGTGAAAACTCAGGCGGAAATCTACCGCGACGAGGTATTCTCCGCAATGCAGAGCCTGCGCGCTGTCGCAGACGAGCTTGAAACGATAGTAGCCGAGGACTGCTGGCCATTCCCGACCTACGACGAGCTTCTGTTTAACGTGTGATAGGATAATATAGCAAGTTGCTTTGAGCTGAACAATAGTAAAAATGGCAGGCTGTCGAGAAGCCCGCAGATGCTAGGAAACCTCCATACGGCTAGGCTATGTGCCTGCCGTATGGAGGGGTGACAACGCAGATGTGGGTTTATCGACAGTCTGA
>SFHN01000005.1 GCA_004555635.1 [Eubacterium] saphenum | reverse complement strand
AATGCAGCGTTCTCCGCGCGCTATCCTCTACGCTGCTTCGCCGTCAGTAGGAGAATGCAGCGTTCTCCGCGCGCTATCCTCTCCGCTGTTTCGTCGTAATAAGGAGAATGCAGCTCATTGCCGCAACGCATACGCTTAACAGAGCGCTCGAAGAAAACGCGCCTACCGCTGTTCCGTCGGCAACGGCAGGCGCAGCGGATTTCGGGAGAAGAAAAGCGAAGCAGGACACAAGCGCGCTTATCGCTGCGGCGGGAATACGCGAAAGCAGCAGCAGCTTTGTAGACAGCCCCGCGCCGAGCGCCGCGACCTGAAGCTGAACGCAGACTCCCCCGAAGCTTAGCGCCGCCGCACAGAACGGCAGCGCCCACGCGCGCGACGGCGAAAGCTCCCGCACGCAGCTGACCTCAAGCAGCACCGAAAGCGGCGACCCATCCGCAAAAAGCGCTACCGCAAACTGCTCCGCACAAAGCTCCGCCATACGCGACAGCACCGCAAAACCCACTATCATCGCGCACACCGTAAACATAACACGCGCGCCGTCCGTAACCGAGCTTATGAAGCATTCCGCACCGCGTTTTTTTTCGCACGCTTCGGCGGGGGTAACGCGCAAGGCTATCCCCGAAGCCAAAAATCTCGCGATGATAAGCGAGCTTATAAGACAGCCGCAGTATATCACCGCACCAACCGCTGCGCTTCCGAAAACCCGCAGTCCCGCAAGCCCTATAACAAACGACGGCCCGCTTCCGAAGCAGCAGCAGAGAAGCCGCTCTGCGTCAGTCTTGTTCAGCCGCCCCGCGCGAACCTCCTCGCTTAAAAGACGCGCGCCGACGGGATAGCCGCCGATGTTCGACAGCAGGATAAGCCCGCACAGCTCCTCGTCCGCTTTAAGAAGCTTTGACAGCGGCAAAGAAAGCGGCTTCAGAACCGTTCGGTAAAGCCCGCTTTTTTGCAGAAACACCGCAAAAACCGTAAACGGAAACAGCGACGGAATGATGATTTCAAGGCAGTCCTTGCAGGATAAGGACACCGCCTGCGCCATCTCCTTCGGGAAAATCAGCAGCAGCGCCCCCGCAGACAGCGCTGCAAGCGTTATGAGAATATCCTTCGCTTTCATATCGTCCCGCTGTTTACGCCGAACACTCCGCCTGCTGCAGCAAACGCCACGCAGACCGCCGCCTTTACAAGCAGCATTACCCAGCCGAAAAGCCCGAACACAAGCGACAGCACAACAAGCGGCGTGAGCAGCGTCAGCCCGCATATCGCGCCGCACTTCAGCCCATCGCGGCGGCGGAGCGTTCCCGTAACCCGTCCGCCTGCAAAGCTGCCCGCCGCCAGAGCCAAAAGCGCCGCCAAAGCCGCTCCCGACGATGAACCGCCGACTATCGAAAACACCGCAGCCGCCAAAGCCGAGGTTATGAGAATAACAGCGCCTCATATAAAAGTATGTCCGAGCGGCGGTAAAAATGCCCGCGCAATTTGTCTGAAAAAATACGCGCAAAGCACTTGTAATTTTTGCAAAAAGATGATACAATATAAGCGTATACACTATATAGTGCATAGGGTGAAAAAATGAACGAACGTCTTTCATACTTGCGAGAAAAAGCAAACAAGCTGCCGATGTGTCCCGGAGTGTATCTCCACAAGGACAAAAACGGGCTGATTATTTATGTCGGCAAGGCAAAGCTGCTTAAAAACCGCGTTACGTCATATTTCCGCTCGCTCGCCGCTCACAACGCGAAAACGCTGAAGCTGGTCGAGAATATATACGACTTCGATTTCATCTGCACCTCGACGGAGCTTGACGCGCTGGTGCTTGAGTGCTCGCTGATAAAGCTTCATCAGCCGAAATACAATATTCTCCTGAAGGACGACAAGGGGTATAACTACATCAAGATTTCCCGCGAGCTGTTCCCGAGGATAACCTACGCGCTTAACACTTCTGACGAAAACGCCGACTACATCGGACCGTTTACAAGCGGATACACCGTAAAGCAGACGGTAGAGGAAGCGAACAGCCTGTTTATGCTGCCGACCTGCTCGAAGAAGTTTCCCGCCGCGTTCCGAAAGGAGCGCCCCTGCCTTAACTACGACATAAAAAAGTGTATGGGGCTTTGCAGGGGGCAGCTTTCCTCGGAGGAATACAAGAATATCGTAAACGAAGCTATCGAGTATATCCAAAGCGGAAGCAAGCCCACCGTTGAGCAGCTTAAAAAGGAAATGGAAGAAGCCGCAGAGGCGCTTGAATTTGAAAAGGCGGCGCGGCTGCGCGACAGAATTGCCGCGATAACGCGGCTTCAGAACGGGCAGAAAATTCTCGACTACAAGCAGAACTACGATATCGTCGGCGGCGCGCAGAACGTCGGTATGGCTAGCTTTGCGGTGATAAAATACCGCGGTGGGCGGCTTATCGACAAGGAAAATTTCTTTATCGGCGACGAGTATGACCCCGCGGCAATGCGGCGCGATTTTCTCCTCGGATATTACTCCGAGCGGGAGGATATTCCGAAGGAAATCTACATCGACGAGAGCTTTGAGGACGAGGAGCTTATTACAGAGCTTCTGAAAGAGCGCTCGGGGCATACCGTTAGGTTTGTCGTTCCGCAGCGCGGCGACGGTCTGTCGCAGGTTGTGCTTGCTAAAAACAACGCGAACGAGTACCTTGCGCTAAAGGTCGGGCGGACGGCAAAGGAAATCAGTTCGCTCGAAAGCCTTAAAACGCTGCTTGGACTTGAAAAGATACCCTACATCATAGAAAGCTACGATATCTCGAACTTCGGCGAGGACGGGCGCGTAGGCGGTATGATTGTCTACCGAAACGGGCGGCCGTTCAAGGCGGGGTACAGGAAATTCAGCATAAAGGACGTTGTCGGGCAAAACGACTACGCGTGTATGCAGGAGGTATTGCGCAGGCGAATGCAGCGCTATCTTGACGGGGACGAAAGCTTTGCGCCGCTGCCCGACCTTATCCTTCTCGACGGAGGAAAGGGGCATATCGCGGCAGTCGCAGAGGTATTTGACGAGCTTGGAATCGACGTTCCGCTGTTCGGTCTTGTAAAGGACAGCAAGCACCGCACCCGCGCTATTGCCAAAGCGGGCGGAGAAATTCAGGTGAGCGCGAACAAGGCGCTGTTTAACCTGCTGACGAATATACAGGACGAGGTTCACCGCTTCTCGATTTCGTTTCAGCGGGTAAAGCACAAGCAGAAGAACTACACGCTTGAACTGACCGAAATCCCCGGTATCGGCGAGGCTAAAGCGCAGGCGCTGCTGAAAGCGTTCAAGACAAAGCAGGGTATGAAAAACGCCGATATCGCGCAGCTTCGCGCCGCCGCAAAGGTGAGCGAGGAAAAAGCAAGAGAGCTTTATAATTTTATTCAGGAAAGGTTTTAGAGATATACAGATGAGAGTTATCACAGGAAAAGCGCGGGGCCGCAAGCTGATAACCGTCGAAGGAACGGACGTTGTACGACCGACTACCGACGGCGTAAAGGAAGCGATTTTCAGCGCTGTTCAGTTTGAGATAGAGGGCAGGACGGTGCTTGATTTGTTCGCGGGCAGCGGGCAGCTCGGTATCGAAGCTCTTTCGCGCGGGGCAAAGGAGTGCTACTTCGTTGACAGCGCGGCGGTGTCAGTAAAAACGGTTCGCCAAAACCTTAAATCAACGGGTCTTGAAGATGGCGCAAAGGTGGCGAATATGCCGTTCGGCGCGTTTCTCAAAAGCACGCGCGCGGTGTTTGACATAGCGCTGCTTGACCCGCCCTATAATCACGATATAATCAAAAAGGCGTTGCCAAAGCTGGTGGAAAAGATGAGCGAAAACGGCGTTATTATCTGCGAGCACGAGCGCGAAACCGTTCTCCCGCACAGGGTCGGGCGGTTTGAGCTTGTAAAGCTGCTTCGGCACTCGCGCACGTCGGTTTCCATCTACCGACCCGCCGCGGACGGCGAACAGGAGGCTGACGAATGAAAACAGCAATCTACCCCGGAAGTTTTGACCCCGTTACAAACGGGCACCTCGATATAATCACGCGCGCGGCAAAGATGTTTGACAAGCTGATTGTCGTTGTTCTGATTAACCCGCTGAAATCATACAGCTTTACGATTCCCGAGCGCTGCGAGTTTCTGCGAAAGGCAACGGAGGATATCCCAAACGTCGAAATCGCAAGCTATGACGGGCTTCTAGCGGACTATTTCAGCAAGCGTCCCGATATCGACGTTATCGTGAAAGGGCTTCGCGCGACATCGGATTTCGAGTACGAGTTTCAGATGGCGCACACGAACAAGGACCTTAACCCCCGCGCGGAAACCGTGTTTATCCCGTCGGGGCTGAACACGACGTTCATTTCGTCGAGTATGGTTAAGCAGGTGGCAATGTTCGGCGGCGACTTGTCAAAATACGTTCCCGCGCCTATTCACGAGCAGATAAAGCAGAAGCTGACCGCGGACTTTAACGCCGCAAAGCTTGCCGCTCAGAAAAAGCAGGATAACAGCGAAAATAACAAGTAAAATATTCAGGAGGAAAATATAATGGATAACAACGCACTCGCAAGCTACTCTCTCGATGAGCTTATCGATATGCTCGACGACACTCTTGACAAGGCGGTAAGGTTCCCGTTCGGAAAGAAAGACCTCGTTGACGTCGGAAAGATGACGGAGATTGTTTACCGAATCCGCCGCCTTATCCCCGAGGAAATCGACGATGCAAAGCACATCGTAAGCGACCGCACCGCAATCATCGAGAAAGCGAAGCAGGAGGCTGCCGCAATCATCAAGGACGCGGAAGCACGCAGAAAGCAGATACTCGACCACGAGGACATAATGCGCGAGGCGCACACCCGCGCGAACGAAATAATCACCGCCGCGCAGAAGGAGTCTAACAGCCTTTACGCCGCCGCAAATCAGTTTGCTGACACAAAGCTTGCAACGCTTGAAAATGTGCTCAGCAAGGACTTGGCGGATATCCATATGCTCCGCACAAATCTCGCGGGAAAGTCGGGTCAGCCCCAGCAGGTTCCCCCGCAGAAAACGGTGCAGCCCGCGCCTGCTCCCCGCCCCGCACAGCCCGCAGCGCCGAAGAAGTAAAGAAGTCGCATAAAAGTTATGCCCGAGAAGAAATTCTCGGGCGTTCTCGTTATAATGTTCAAATCAGCGCTTAGGCAGCTTGTCCTTTAAGTAGGTGTAAAGCTCGCCTGCCATTTCCTCCTGCTCGGTTGCACGGGGGTGACCGTTTGTTGCGTCGCCGTTGCGGCGGAATTTGAAGTGCGTCACGCGCGCACTGTTTACTTCGCGGGTGATTTCCTCGAGCGCGTCGTCCCACGTCGTGTCGTGGCGAAGCACTGTCAGCATAAGCACAAACTGCGCGTTCGGATACTTCTCCATAAGCGACGACAGAAGCTTTATGTATTCGCCCTTCCAGTAGGCGCGGAATTCGGGGGTTTTAATGCGCTCGGGGTCGGGATTGTGGTCGTTTTGTCCGATTGCGATAATCACAAAGTCGGGAGTAAAGCGCGAGAAGTCCCACTGCTTTGTCGGCGCGTAGGGGCTGTACTGTATCTTGTCGAAGCAGCTTACCATTCCCTTGAGATTGTCCGCACAGAAAAATCCCGTGCCGTCAAGCAGCGCAATGCCGCCCTGCGCAATGTCGTGAAGCTCCGCGTTAAGCTTTCGCGAAAGCGCCGAAGGATAGCTGAAATGCGAGTTGTCGTAGCGGTTGTTGTGACCCTCGGGGTCGCCTTGTCCCTCATAATAAAGCTGCTCAACAACCTCGCCCGCCGAAACGCTGTCGCCGTAAACCTCAAGCTTGCAGTCGTACTTGTGGCAGGGATTGCTTACCGAAGCGCCCTCGTCAACGACTATCCCGACAAACGTCAGATAGTGCTGCGCGGCGAGCGTTTTCAGAATGCGCAGCGTGTGGGGCTTATCCTCGAGATTTTCCGCGACGGTAAACATTTCGTCCTCTGCGGAATCTCCCATAAACACCTTTTGCATAACGCCGTCAATTATCACCGCGAAATGCGTGGTTTCCTGAAAGCGGCGGTTGTTCACAACAACCGAAAGCGACGTACCCGTAAACACTGTGTCCGCGCAGCTCGCTGGCCACACCATAACGGGGCGCTTTTTATCGTCAAAATCAATTCTTCCCATATACTTAAAGCAGGCGTCGTCCGCAGCTATCAGCTTTTTGTTTTCGGGTATCGAAAATGCCATTTTGTTTTCTCCTTTTATTATCCGTTTTCCTCGGGAAAGCGGGATAAATATACCCCGTTATTTTCCTCTGGTGTTATATCCTTCAGCGCCCCTCCCGCAGTATCAAAGCAGCGGAAAAAGTTCGCGTAGGTTTCGTGAGTGTAGTTGATACATATCACCCCGTTGTCAAACAGCAGGAGATTCTGTATCTCGTTTAAGTTCATCGGACAGTATCACGTCCAGCGCCTCTGCGCCGCCGCTGTATGCGAGAAGTTCTTCCTCGGTTATCTCGTGTGCTTCATACTGCACCATTTTGTTGTTTTCTGCGTCATAGTAGCACCAATAAGACTTCCAAGTGTGACCGCCGCTTCCGTATACCGCGTCATAGGTGCTGTGCTTTGCAAAAAAGCCGCCGTATTCGCTCGGCTCAAAATCCATTTTCGCGAAGCCGTCTATTTCGGTTTTCTGCACGTTAGAGCCGCCGACCTTCCATATGCTGTCGATTCGGTAGGTTGCGGCAAGATAGCTGTATGCTATAAGAGCGTTCTCCTCGTCAAGCACCCTGAACGCGCCGATATCCCAAACAGGAACAGGCTCGTCGTCAAGCCTTTTCGCGCTCTCGCCGCAGGCAAACCACACTTCGCCGGCAACCGCGTTTTCATAGCCGCTTTGGGCGCTGAAAACCGCGAAAAGCTCCTCTTTCCCGTCAAGGTCAAAGTCCCCAAAAAGCATAGGGAAAAGCGCATAGCTTTCGGGCGGATAGGCAAGCTCATTGAACTGCGGAATAGGGTCTGTTCCGCGCGTGTCAAGAATAAGCCGCTCAAGCCGCTCCTGCTCCGCGCTTTTCTGCGGAGGTTCGGCTTCAAAAGCGCTGTCGGTTTCTGCGGGCGGGTCGGCGCTTTCCGGATCGGCAGACGTGTCGGTTTTCTCGGTCTGCCTGCTTACCGAAGAAGTATCGGGGAGGTTGCTTTCGGGCAGGCTCTCCGTTTTCGCGCAGCCCGAAAGCAGCAGCGAAACTGTCAGTAACACGATTGCTTTTCTCATAGCGCGGCTCATTTATTTTCTGAGGTCACCTCTAAAAACCTCTTGTGAGCAAAAATGTGCAGTGCAAACCATCTTCTGAGTCAAACCTCCTCGTAAGGCATACAGCCTTACTTTGTCGGCTTTCCTTGAATCTGGTTCACCCTGCCCATTTTTGCTTTTCACAACGGTTTTTAGAGATTCCCTTGATAAATAAAGTATACCATGCGCCGTTTTCAAAAGCAATTACAAAGCGGTTACAGATTGGTTACAGTTTTGTTACAGTCGCTCGGAAAGCAGCAGCGCGATTATCTCGTTAGACAGCAAAAAGCCCTCTGGGGTAAGCGAAAGCCTGCCGCCGCTTAGCCGATAGTATTGCTTCGGGATACGTTTCAGCGCCCCCGAAAGCGGCTTCCAAAGTTCCTCGGGAATGCCCTCGGCAAGCCTTAGCCCAAGCATAACGCGCTCCTCAAACTCGTCGGGAGCGCCGTCGGTGAGTTCCTCGAACTGCCGCTCGCTTTCAAGAAACCGTGCCAAATCCCGCGGCACAGCGAAGCGCTGCCCGTCGTAAAACGAGTGCGCCGCAGGTCCTATGCCGAGGTATTCCTCCCTGCGCCAGTATTTCAGATTGTGGCGGCTCTCCCTGCCCGTTTTCGCAAAGTTGCTTATCTCATACTGCAAAAAGCCGCGCTGCGACAGCATTCTCACCGCCGACAGATACAGCTCCGCCGCCGCGTCCTCGTCCGCAGTGCCCTGCGGGGGATTTTTCCCGAACGGGGTCTGCGGCTCGATTTTCAGCAGATACGCCGAAACGTGGCTTATCGGCAGCGCGCAAAGCCGCTCTGCTGTTTCGGCAAGGCTCTGCTGCGTCTGATTAGGTATGCCGAGCATAAGGTCTGCGGAGATGTTGTCAAAGCCTGCCGCATAAGCAGAAAGAATTGCGGCTTCCGCCTGCGCTGCGCTGTGCCGCCTGCCGAGCGCAGAAAGCTCCTCATCTTGCAGCGACTGAACGCCTATCGAAATGCGGTTTACCCCCGCTTCGCGAAGCTCCGAAAGCCTTTCCTTTGTGCAAAGACAGGGGTTAGCCTCCGCGGTGATTTCCGCACCGCTCGGTATCTCCGCCGCAGACAGGATTTCCCCGATAAAGCCGCTTAGCAGTATCGGCGTTCCGCCGCCGAAATATACCGTGTCAAACGGCTCGTCGTACCGCTTCAGGTTTCGCACAACCGCCGCGGCATAGCGCTCTGCCGCGCTTTTTGAGAATGCGACGGAATAAAAGTCGCAATATGGGCATTTCGACAGGCAGAACGGAACGTGAATATACAGCCCTCTCGGCTTATTCATCGTCAAGCTTAAGCACCGCCATAAACGCCTCCTGCGGCACCTCAACCGTACCGAAGGCGCGCATACGCTTCTTGCCTTCCTTCTGCTTTTCAAGCAGCTTTTTCTTTCGGGTAATGTCGCCGCCGTAGCACTTTGCGAGGACGTCCTTGCGAAGCGCCTTTATCGTTTCGCGCGCGATAATCTTGCCACCGACAGCCGCCTGAATCGGTATCTCGAAAAGCTGCCGCGGGATATGCTCCTTAAGCTTCTCCGCCATCTTGCGGGCGCGCTCATACGCCTTGTCGGTGTGAACGATGAACGAAAGCGCGTCGATAACGTCGCCGTTTAGCATTATATCAAGCTTGACAAGCTTCGACGGCGCAAATCCCATAAGCTCGTAGTCATAGCTCGCGTAGCCGCGCGTGCGGCTTTTCAGCGCGTCAAAGAAGTCGTATACAATCTCGTTGAGCGGAAGCTCATAGTGCAAATCAACGCGGTTTGCGTCGATGTACTTCATATCCTTGAACACGCCGCGCCTGTTCTGACAAAGCTCCATAATGTTCCCGACGTATTCCGACGGCGCGTAGACGTGCGCGTTTACCATAGGCTCATACGCCTGCGAAATCGTCGCGGGGTCGGGGTAGTTTGTCGGGTTGTCAATCTTAATCGTGCTTCCGTCGGCAAGGTCAAGCTTGTACACAACCGATGGCGCGGTCGTGATGATATCAAGGTTGTACTCGCGCTCTATCCGCTCCTGTATTATCTCCATATGAAGCAGCCCGAGGAAACCGCAGCGGAAGCCGAAGCCAAGCGCAATCGAGCTTTCAGGCTCAAAGCTTAGCGACGCGTCGTTAAGCTGAAGTTTCTCGAGCGCTTCACGAAGGTCAACATACTTCGCGCCGTCCGCGGGATAGATACCGCTGAACACCATCGGATTTACCTCGCGGTAGCCGGGAAGTGCCTCCGCCGCAGGGTTGTCCGCGCAGGTTACGGTGTCGCCGACCTTAGTGTCGCCGATTGACTTTATCGAAGCCGCGATGTAGCCGACCTCGCCCGCCTTCAACCCGCCGCAGGGAACAAGCTCTGTCGCTCCCATAACGCCCGTTTCAGTAACGGTAAACTCCGCGCCCGAAGCCATCATACGGATTTTGTCGCCCGCCTTTACCGAGCCTTCCTTAATGCGAACATAAACGATAACGCCCTTGTAGCTGTCGTAGTAGCTGTCGAAAATCAACGCTTTAAGCGGCGCTTCGGGGTCGCCCTTAGGTGCAGGGATTGCCTCTACAATGCGCTCCATAACCGCGTGAATGTTTATGCCCATCTTCGCGGAAATCTCGGGCGCATTCTCCGCCTCAATGCCGATTACGTTCTCGATTTCCTCCTTGACCTCTGCGGGATGCGCCGAGGGCAGGTCTATCTTGTTTATTACGGGGACAACCTCAAGGTCGTTCTCCACCGCGAGATAGGTGTTAGCAAGCGTCTGCGCCTCAATGCCCTGCGACGCGTCAACGATAAGAATTGCACCCTCGCAGGCAACAAGCGAGCGCGATACCTCGTAGTTGAAGTCAACGTGACCGGGCGTGTCGATAAGGTTAAAGATATAGTCCTCGCCATCGTCTGCGGTGTATTTCAGCCGCACCGCGCGCGCCTTTATCGTAATTCCGCGCTCGCGCTCGATGTCCATATTGTCGAGAAGCTGCTCCTCCATATCGCGCAGCGCAACCGTCTGCGTCTGCTCAAGTATCCTGTCCGCGAGCGTTGACTTGCCGTGGTCGATATGAGCGATTATGCAGAAGTTCCTTATTTTAGATAAATAGCTTGTGTCTGACAAGTTTTTTCATCCTTTCTTTTGAAGTTGTCCCGTGATTATCAATTATCCTCGGCGTACTGCGTGTCGAGGTGCCATTCGAGCTTTTCAAGCCGTTCGAGGAATTTCTCCTGCTTTTCCCACTCGGGCAGGTCGAAGTTAAGGTAGTTGTCGTCTTTCAGCAGCCTGCGGACAACGTAGAGGTCGTTCTTTCGCGAAGTCGCGCTCTCCTTGTAATCGCGAAGCGGCGCGAAAACGCCGTACTCGCCATCAAGCTTGTAGAGAATAAACTCGCCGAACTGATACACCGTAAGCCCGTTTCCCTCGAGCACCTTTTTTACGGTTGTGTTCTCGATGTTGAGCGCGGTTTCGTTCAGAATAAAGTAGGCAAGCGGCTTGTCCTGCAAATGCGCGGAGTTGTGCTTGTTGGCGGCGTTGTCGTATTTTTCCGCGTCAAATTCGTAGTCGCCGTCGTAGATGTAGTAGTAGTTTGAGGGCTTCTGACTGCAATGCACGACTGCGAAGCAGTCCTCGCCGTACTGCTTGTAGTAAACCGTATCCGCAGGCGCGTAGAAGTAGCCGATAACAAGCTTTACCGCAAGCGCGAAAAGCCCCGTTGACACCAGCACAATCAGCATTGGCAGGCATTTCAGAAATAATTCCTTGGCTTTTGACATAGCGTTCCTTTCATTTTTGCGCATAGTTATAGTATAACATTATGATTATACCACAAACCGCCGCGTTTGTAAAGATATCCGAGAAAAATTCGGGGCGGTCTGACAATTCTCTATTGTTGTGAGAAAAAACAGCGGACAACTCCCCCGACTTCGCACAGGAATTGTCCGCTGCCGCTATTCATTTTTAACCCCTCGGAACGCTCTCCGAAAGCTCAATCTCCTGCGGCACGGCGATATTCCCGCGCAGCACATAGTCCGCAATCAGCCTTACGCCGCCCTCCTCGGGGAAATACTTCTCCTCGCAGGAAACTATCTCATACTCCCCGAAGAAATTCTCCTCATATGCCGCGCGCTGCTTTTGCAGGAGCTTCGCGCAGTCGGTCTGCGAGCGCGTTATCTCCTCGTTGCGGTAGGCGGTGAATGTCCCTACGCGAAGCTTCAGAGGGATTTCCCTGCCGAAAAGATACAGGTTATGTATCTCCTCGGAGTACACCGCGTTTTCCGCCTGTGCTTTTCCGAGGTACAGCGGGTAAACATCGTCGCGCAGAATAAGGCTCTTGAAAATCGTCTGTTCTCCGTCGGGAATGTGCATTGTTTCGTTGTACGGCACGAAAAACTCCCTGCTCTCGCGAAACTCGCCGATAACATCCGCGTCAGAGCGCACAAACAGCACTCCCCCGCCGCCGTCGCAGACCGTACCGCTGACAAGAATCCCGCCCTTTTGTATTCCGCTTCCCGTAGTCATAACCGAAGCGCCCTTTCGCACCGTCTGCCCGACAATCACCGCCGCGCGCGAGGCAATAAGATTCCGCGGCTTTGAGTTGTCCTCCATCTCGGGCATTTCGTCGCCGAGTTCTATATGCGCGAAAACACGGTTTCCGATGAGCGAAACATCAACCCACGCGATGTTCTCCACCCTGAGCCGAAGCTCATATTCCGCCATATCCGTAGGCAGCCCCGCAACGTCTACTCCCTCTGTTATCCCGCACTCGGCGAGTATCGGCAGCACAAGGCTCTCGGGCGCGCCTTCTACAAGTATGCTTTCGACGCGCGACTGATGAAACGTCAGTATCAGCATAAAAACGAGCGCACCGAGGTACAACCCTATGCGGTTCTTGTACCTTTGAAGCGTAAAATAAAGCCCCGTGCGCTTTCCCGCGCGAAGCCTTACGCCGTGGTTTTTCGCCGCCTTAGCCGTGCGGTAGTAGTCAAGCGGAGAAACGCGTCCCGTTATCCTGCCGCCCTCGGTTCGCACACAGCGCAAGGGTATTTTCAGCTCGAAAAGCTCGCTTAAAAAGCTTTCCTGAAACCCGCCGAACCCCGAAAAATCAACGCTGCCGAAATAAAGCCCGCCGTGCAGCTTGTACGCCTTTTTTCCGCGCTTTTTCATACGGTTTTTTCCTCCAGCGTAAGCGAGTGGATTTTCCCCGAAATTCTCACTCCGTCTGTGCCGAAGCTTTCGAGAATAAGCGGCGTGCCCGCAACGGTTAGTTCCATACCGTACACCGACAGGGTGATGAAGTTATCGTCGCAGCCGCTTACGCCGCGGCAGTTTTCTACGACAAGCTCGTTTCCGTCGCGCAGGGTTATGGTGCTGTGGCGCTCGTTTGCCTCGCCGAGATAAATCAGCTTTTGCTTTATGCTCATATGACCGCCTCCGAATAGTATGTTCGGTGAAAGTCTATGCGCCGTTTGTCCCGAAAATGCATTTCGCTTGGCACAAAAAAGGGGAAGCCGAAGCTTCCCCCAAAAGCAGTTACCGTCACAGCCCCGTGAAATCAAACTCGGGAGTGTATTCTTCCTTCGCAGAGCTGCGCTCCTGCATAAACCCGTCAAGCCCCGCTTCCATAACCGCGTCAAGCGCCTTTCGGTATTCAAACGTGGTTATGCGGCGGTTTAGCCCCGAAAGCGCTGAGTCGCTTTTCACCCTGCCCGCAGGCGTGTACTGGCTCATAAGGCTGAACAAAACACTCCCGCCGAACCGCTCTCCGACGTGCTTTATCACCTCAACGCTGTCGCGATAGCAGCCCGGAAGCACAAGGTGCCGCACAATCGTCCCGCGCTCCATAAGCCCGCTTTCGTTAAGCTTCGGCGCGCCCGTCTGCCGCACCATCTCCTCCACCGCCGCCATAGCGGTTTCAAAATACCTCGGCGCCGCGGACAGCTTTCGCCCAAGCTCCTCGCCGTAATACTTCACGTCGGGCAAGTAAATGTCAACGTACCCCTCAAGCGTGCGCAGCGTTTCAACGCGCTCATAGCCGCCGCTGTTATACACAACGGGTATCGACAGCCCGCCGCGCTTCGCTTTATCAAGCGCGCGGATAATCTGCGGGACAAAGTGCGTCGGGTTTACAAGGTTAATGTTATGCGCGCCCTTGCTCTCAAGCTCCTGGAATATCTCCGAAAGCCGCTGCTCGGACACTTCCCGCCCGACGCCCCCGGAGCTTATCGGGTAGTTCTGACAATAGGCGCACCGAAGCACGCACCCCGAGAAGAAAACCGCACCGCTTCCGCCACGGTTTCTCACCTCGTCGGACGGTTCGCCGCTGATACACGGTTCCTCCCAGAAATGAAGCGCAGCGCTCGCCGCCGTGATTTTTTCGCCCATTCCGCAGAACCCGCGAGAAGCGCTCCTGTCCGCGTTGCACATTCTCGGGCAGAGATTGCACAGCATAATGCTCCTTTCCGCCGCGCTTTTGCACAGCAAAGGGCAGGATTTCTCCCGCCCGAATAATCTGTGTTCAGTACCGCCTAGTCTTCCTTTACGATAATATTCCGCTCGAAGTTAAGCTCGGGAGTAAGCTCCCCCTTGTCGTTGTACGCAACCGAAACCGTGTACGCAAGCACGCTGTTGTCCGTTCCGGTAAAGTTAAGCGGGCTTTGCGCGCGCACGTTGTAGGTATACACCAGCGTCACCTTAGGCAGCACCGCCGCGTCGTTTCCGCTGAACACAATGCGGAAGCTGTCGCAGTCGCGGAAGGAAAACGCCGCGCCGCGGTTCTCGTCCGTAACGATAGGGTCAACCGTGTTCTTTCGCTCGACAAACTCCTCCTGCCCGCTCTCCATAAGCGGATAAACGTTCTGCGCGGCAAGGATTTTCCCGTTCTGAACTGCGGCAGTAAGGTTCATATCCTTATAGTAGTAATCCGTTTCCTGCGCTACGCCGCTTTCGCTGACGCCGTTGTAAGCGCTGCCCCACAACACAAACGTCTTGCTGTCAACCTGCTCGATATTAACCGTAAAAACAGGCGCATAGATGATGTTCTGATAGGTCGCGAGGATTTCCGTCAGCTCCTCCGCGCTCACCGTGCCTTCGCTCTCGTTCATTTTCAGCACGATTTCCGAAAGCGTTTCGTCAGCGTTAAGGTCGGCGGTGTAAACGCGGGTTATAACGTGCCCGCCGCCTGTCGGATTTGCCACATCGCCGCAGAAGGTCATATCGTGCGCGTTAAGCACCAGCACAAGGTAAAACCCAAGCACCGCCAGCAGCAGCACGGTAATAATAATTGCAAAAACTATCTTCATAGCAGTTCCTTAAATGCAGTAGAGATTGGTGTCCCAGTCGGGGATATACGGGTGGTGCCGCAGGTAAAGCTTATACTTTTTGTTAAGGCTCATCACCAGCAGCGGAAGCTTGAACATATCCTCGTTTCGGTGGTAAAGCGCAATGTTAAGCTTAGGACAATGCGCCGCGATGGTTTCCCGCGTGCCGAGAAGCGCTTTCTCCTCGCTGCCCTCGACGTCGTACTTTATGTACGTCACCGCCGCCCCGCCAAACATCGTGTCGGGCTTCATCATCTTAACCTCGCGGTAGCGCGCAGGGTTCATCTCCGCGCCCGCCGACGGGACAGCCCTAGAGCTTCTCCCCGCCCGCAGACTGAACACAACCGACGTGTCCTCGTCCCACGCGCCGCAGTTGTACGCTTCAAGCAGCGCCGAACCTATCATATAAAGACGGCGCTTCAGCTTGTGGTAGTTCTTCGCGTCAGGCTCCATAGCGTAAAGCTTTGTAAAGCGCATAGAGGTTTCGTTCAGAAACTCCACCAGCGTATCGCCGTTGTATGCGCCGAGGTCAGCGTAGGTTTCCTCCGCGCCGATTTCCAGAAGGTCGTATTTCTCCTCTGCGGGAGTTTCAACCTCGCGAAGATAATCTATGTCGCCGCTAAGCTTATAGCGGATAACGCCCTCGAAAACGCGCTTGCTCTGCTCGTCCGCAAGCAGGTTGTACACCTGCAAAAGCTCGCCGCGGTGCTCTTTGGCATATTCCAGCGTAAACAGCCCGTCGCCCACCACGGGGACATTCGGCGCATAAAGCTCGTGCCGCTCGGCAATCTCGTATATCCTGTCCATAACCTCGGGAAGCTGCGTCCCGAAGCAGACGAGTATCAGAAAATCCTCGCCGTAAAGCTCCTCGATTTCCGAAAGCTTCTTCACGCGGAAGCCCAGAAAGCTGTGCCCGCGCACAAACTCGTCGCTCGCCATAATGTCCGCAACCGGCGCGCCGATTTCGTCAAGCACCGCTTTTATCTTCTCCGCGCCGTCGCCCATACCGTAAAGCACAATTTTTTTGCTTGTGCCGCGCAGGTATTCCCAAAGGTCGCTGTCGATTTCGTCAAGAAAAAATGCCATTTTCACCCTGTCAGAGCAGCTTTATCCGCTCTGCCTCCATTACGCAGTGTATGTAAACATCGGACAGCTTTGAAGCGGATGTTCCGTATTTCGCGGAAAACTCGTCCGCAGCGCTCCAGTCGCCCCTCTCGTATCTGCAAGCCATATCGTAAACGTCGGAGTAAAGACCCCCGCGCCTCAGCAGACCGCTCTTTATATCGTCGGTCACGGGGAAGTCCTCCAGCGCAATCGAAAGCGCGCGGTCGCCGCTGTATGTCACCATCGAAAGCAATCCCATCAGATAAAACGCCTCGCTCTGCCGCGCAGCGTCGGGAATAAGCAGCGAAAGCTGCCTGCAAAGCTTCGCCATAAGCACCGACTCGCGCATAAGCTCAACGTTGTCGTTGTGCGTTATCCTCTGCATTCCCATAAGATAAACCCACTCGCGCAGATAGTCAAGCCCTAAGATAACAAGCGCCTGATTTATGCTCGACACGCGGTTTCGCACGCCGAAATATACCGAGTTAATCAGCTTCAGCAGGCGCTGACACATAGCCGTGTCGCGTGAGATTACCTCGACAATGTCCTTGAACTCCGGCTCCGCTTGGCTCACAAGACGCATTATCTGCATAAAATTCAGCGGCAGCGGGTGAACATTGTCATCTTGACCCGGTATCGGCTTTGTGAAATACCTGCCGCCGGTGGCTTCGCAGCCGATTTCCCGTGCGTATTCAAGCGTTGTGTAGTCGTCGATATCCGTCGCAGAAACCGTTTTCCCGCAGGACAGCGCAACCTTAACAGCGCGCTCTGTTTCGTCGTCGGCAACGCGGAAAGACACCCGCGCCATATCGCAAAGCGCAAACACCCTGCTCTTTTCCCTGCCCGCTCTGAAAAAGTCATACGCAAGGCGGTAGCCCTTCTCCTTCAGCGAGTGCGCGATGGAAAACAGCTCGTCGTCGCAGATAATCTCGTCGTCAACAACGACAACTACGTCCTCCGCCGACATCGACTCGACAAGACCGTTTTTCAGCATCTGCGCGTCAAAGCGTATCGCGGCGGGCGCGCCCCCCGTGATGTTCATAAGCCTTAACCCGAAAAACGACGGAGAGTCGTCCTCGGCAGCGCGAGCGATTTCCTCCTCGGAGCGGTTGTCGCGGTACAGTATGTCATATGTGCAGACCATATTGTCCCTGCCAAAAAACGGCTTTCTGATTATATATGCATTCACCCGTCTGCACCTCCTTTTGTGTTCGTATTGGTTAAAAAATACACGTTCCCTTTTTATTATACAATATAGTAAGCGTATTTTCAAGCAGATTAGTCAATTTGTTGACAATTAACACAAAAATAGTTGTTTTGCACAAAGACAGCACCGCATAAATAGGACATAATACTTAAGCGGGCTTATTTTGAAAGCATTTTGCCCGCTCGTTTTTTCTCTGCTTTTCTCTTTGTTGCTCGCGTTTTCGGCTTTTTCAAAAAAATAAAACAGAAAGTGAGAAACAGAGAAAAACAGAGAGAAAGCGAGAGAAAACAAGAGAATGCGGCATATATTTCATTTTCAGAGCAAAAAAACCTTGACAAACGCCGATAAAGTGTGTATAATAGACAATGTTGTGAATGGCATAGGCGATTTATGCCGATATAATAACGATTTTTTAAGGAGGAAAAAAGTATGTCCACATATATGCCCAACGCTCAGACAGTTGAGCGCAGCTGGTATATTCTCGACGCGGCAGACCGTCCCCTCGGTCGTGTAGCTGCTGCGGCTGCTCACCTTTTAAGAGGCAAGCACAAGCCCACATTCGCTCCTCACTGCGACTGCGGCGACCACGTAATCATCATCAACTGCGCAAAGGCAGTTCTCACCGGCAAGAAGCTTGAGAAGAAGGTTTACAGATGGCACACCGGCTGGATTGGCCACCTGAAGGAAGTCGGCTACGACAAGCTGATGAAAGAGAACCCCGAGAAGGCAATGACCATTGCGGTAAACGGTATGCTTCCCAACAGCACGCTCGGCAGAAAGGCTCTGACCAGACTGCGCTGCTACGCAGGTGCAGAGCACAACAACGCGGCACAGAAGCCCGTTGAGTACAAGTTTTAAGGAGGGCTGAAAATGTACGAATCAAAACCCTATTACTACGGCACAGGCCGCAGAAAGCATTCTGTTGCAAGAGTAAGAGTATACCCCGGCAGCGGTACAATCACCATCAACGGCAGAAGCATTGACGAGTACTTTGGCCTTGACACCCTCAAGCTCATTGTTCGTCAGCCCCTCACTCTCACCGACACGGTTGAGAAGTTCGATATCGTCTGCACAGTAGCAGGCGGCGGCGTTACCGGTCAGGCAGGCGCAATCCGCCACGGTCTTTCCAGAGCGCTCCTCCAGTACTCCGACGAGCTTCGTCCCGTACTGAAGAAGGCAGGCTTCCTCACTCGTGACCCGAGAATGAAGGAAAGAAAGAAGTACGGCTTAAAGGCTGCTCGCCGTGCTCCCCAGTTCAGCAAGCGCTGATTTATTTTCAAGCATACAAAAGCCCGCGGAACCTCGGTTTCGCGGGCTTTCGGTTTTTCCGCAAGCCACGAAAACGATTGCCGCAGGCATAACGCCAAATGATTCCTCGGGAGAAATCGCCGCAGGGATTAGCCGCTTAGCATTGCTCCAAAAAGATATCGGCGCTGCGGGGGAAAGCCCACAGCGCCGACGCGTTATTTACAAGAAGTCACAAGTGCGCTTCTTAAGCGGTTATGCATTCTCTGCCTAATCAGCAGCCGCAGCCACAACCGTTGTCCCGACCGCCGCAGCCACAGCCGCAGTCGCTTCCGCCGTTATTACCGCATCCGCAGCAGCAAATCAGGAGAATAAGGATGATGATCCAGCAGCAGTTGCCGCCAAAGTTGAAGCCTGACATAACAATGTCCTCCTTAAAAGTAATCTGTACAGAAACTCTGCTTCCCGCTGAAGCTTTCGTTTCTTGGTATATATTATGCGGGAGGATTTTTTTTGTTACATCAGCGCGTTATTTCTACGCTTGCGCAGGTTGTTTTGCTAAGGCGCTCGGACAACGCAGTCGGCTGACAGAAGCCGCCGAAAAGCGTGTAGCGCCCGCTTCTTACGGCGCGGACTCCGCTTTCGCTCACGGTTTCAAAAGCGCTCTCCGAGAGCGGAATCGTTACGGTTACGCTTTCGCCGGGGGCGGCTGCTACACGCTTAAAGCCGCAGAGCGAACAGTTCGGAACGGCTTCGCCGCAGTCTGACTTTATATATAGCTGGAATATCTCGTCGGCAGGGCGGCTGCCGTCGTTTCTTACGGTGACGGTAACCGCGTTTTCAGCATAGCTCATTTCACGAACGCTGTAATGCGAATAGCTTAGCCCAAAGCCGAACGGATAAAGCACGTTGTCCTCGGAGCAGTAGCGGTAGGTGCGGTTTTTCATCGAGTAATCCGTGAACTCGGGGAGCGCGTCCGCGCTTTTGTAGAAGGTCACGGGCAGCTTTCCCGAGGGAGATGTTTCTCCGAACAGGATATTAGCAAGCGCCTTTCCGCCGAACTGCCCCGGATACCACATATCAAGCAGCGCGTCGCAGTCGGTTTCGATGTTAATCGAGCTTCCCGCAGCAAGCACCACGACAAGCGGCTTTCCGACCGCGCGGAGCTTTTCAAGCAGAATGCGCTGACTTTCGGGCAGGCGCAAGTCCTTCTTGTCGCCCGAGGAGAACTCGTTTCCCGTGTCCCCCTCCTCGCCCTCAAGCGAAGCGTCAAGACCAACGCAGCAGATAACAACGTCTGCGTTTTCCGCGCAGGAAACTGCCTCGGCATAGCAGTCGCCCGCCTGCGAAAGAACGTGGTAGCGGTTCTTGTAGAGGTGACAGCCCTGCGCGTAGAGAACCCTGCCGTCAAACGCGTCCTGAATGCCCTCAAGGAACGTCACATAGCGGTCGGCAATGCCGTTGTAGTTTCCGCAGAGCGCCTCGCGGCTGTCGGCGTTAGGTCCGATTACGGCGATTGTGCGGAGCTTCTCGCGCGAAAGCGGAAGCAGCCCGTTGTTTTTCAGCAAAACCGCGCTGCGCTCTGCCGCAAGAAGCGACAGCGCCTTGTGCTCCTTGCAGGCGATTACGCTGTACGGGATATCGTCAAGCTCGGTTTTCGTGAAAAGCCCAAGCCGAAAACGCGTGCGCATTGCGTGGACGCAGGCGGTGCGGATATCCTCGTCGGAAACAAGCCCCTTTTCATATGCCGAGAGAAGCTGAAGATAGGTGTTTCCGCAGTTTATGTCGCAGCCCGCTTTAACCGCCATCGCAGCCGACTCGGGCGCTGTCGCGGTTACCATATGGTGTGTGTGGAAATCGGCAATCGCCCAGCAGTCGGACACGAAATAGCCCTCAAAGCCCCACTCGCGCAGCTTTTTCATAAGAAAGCTGCTAGCGCAGGCAGGCTCGCCGTTTACGCGGTTGTAGGCGCCCATAACGCCCTCGACCTTCGCTTCTTTTACAAGCGCCTTAAACGCGGGGAGGTAGGTTTCCTCCAAATCCTTTGGAGAAACCTCAGCGTCAAACTCGTGTCGGAGATTTTCGGGACCGCTGTGAACCGCGAAATGCTTCGCGCAGGCGGCGGCGGTCAGATAATTTCCGCTGCCCTGTATTCCCTTTGCAAACCTGACGCCAAGCCGCGCGGTGAGAAAAGGGTCCTCGCCGTAGGTTTCGTGGCCGCGCCCCCAGCGCGGGTCGCGGAAAATGTTGATGTTAGGCGCCCAGAGCGTCAGCCCCTTGTAGATATCGCGGTCGCCGTGGGAAGAAGCCGCGTTGAACTTTGCGCGCGCTTCAACGCCCGTCACCCTGCCAATCTCGCCGATAAGTTCCTCGTCAAACATCGCGGCAAGCCCGATTGCCTGCGGGAACATTGTCGCTGTGCCCGCTCTCGCAACTCCGTGCAGCCCCTCGTTCCACCAATTGTAGGCGGGAAGCCCCAGCCTCTCTACCGCGGGCGCGTCATAGCGCAGCTGCTCTGCCTGCTCACTTACGGAAAGCTCGTCGGTAAGCGCTTCGGCGCGCTGCTGTGCGCTAAGCGTTTCGTCAAGGTATCTTTTCATCGTATCACTCCAATAATTATTCGTATGTATAGCAGAAGTCGGTAAACTCCGCCGTTCCGCCGACGGCGTAAAGCCCCAGCACAACGCCCGTAAAGCCGCCCGAAACCTCGCTTGTCAGATACTTCGTCTGCGCGCAGCCGAGCGGAATTTCGCCGTTTTCGTCCTCTGCAAAAAAGCTGTAATTGTAGTTATCCATACGGATTTTTAGAACAACCTCGCAGCCTGACAGCGGCGCGGTGTTTCCGATGTGCTTTATGTCGCCGATGTTCAGCTTTTCAGCAGCCTCAAAACCGTCGGCGGTTTTTCTTATCGCAACATCGTAGTGTTCGCTTTCGCACATATACGCGGTAATGCCAGCTTCGCCCGCCGAAAGCCTAACCCGCACGGAAACCGTGCCGCAGAATTCCCGCTGACGCAGCGCGATAAACGTAGGGCTATCTGCCATATCGAGCGTAATATCGCTGCCGTGGAGCACGGCTTTGTCGTTTTGCAGCTCGTAGTTTTCGGGCACGGGCTTGCGCAGAAAGCACCATTCCTTGTCCCAATCGGTGTTTTCAAACGTAAAGCGCTTCTTTTCGCTCTGCACAAAGTCGCCCGCTATCGTGTAGCGCTCCGCGCAGGTCTTGTCCTCGCCCGCGAAAAACCAGCCGTCCTCCGTGAACGTAACAGGCACCATAAACACCTCTCGCCCGAGGTTGTGATACGGCATCCATATACCCGTCTGACGGAAGCCGAGGCACAGAATATGCCAGCAGCCGTTTTTGTCGCAGACGAGGTCGCCGTGCCCTATACCCTGAATGATGAACGGCGCTTTGTTTCGGTTGGTGATGACGGGGTTATTAGGGCAGCTTATAAACTCGCCCCATATGCTGTCCGCACGCGCACAGGTTATCATATGCCCGTATTCCGTGCCGCCCTCCGCCGCCATAAGGTAATATGTACCGTTTATCTTGTACATATGCGGGCTTTCGAGGTAGCGCCCGCCCGAGCCTTGCCAAATGCAAACGGCGGGAGAAAGCTTCTTTCCCGTAGCTATGTCAATCTCGCACTGAATAACGCCGCTTTTGCCCGCGTCGTCTGTGCCGTTGCTGATAAAGAACGTTCTTCCGTCCTCGAAGTAAAGCGACGGGTCAATTCCGTCACGCTCAACGTAAACAGGCTCGCTCCACTCTCCGTAGATGTTGTCGGTGTACACATAGAAGTTGCGGTGGGTCGTGTCGTTTGTCGTTACCATATAAAAGCGCCCGTTGTTATAGCGTATCGTCGGCGCAAAAACTCCGCCCGAGGAGTTTATTTTGTCAAGCATAACCTGACTGTGCCTTGTAAGAACGTGACCTATCTGCCGCCAGTTTACAAGGTCGTCGCTCTCAAACAGCGGAACGCCCGGAAAATACTGAAACGAGCTGCACACAAGGTAGTATTTCCCGTTTGCTTCGCAGACGCTCGGGTCGGGGTAAAATCCCTTTATAATCGGGTTTGTGTATTCCATAATTCCTCCGCGAAAACCTTTGTCAGCCCTCTAAAACAGGCTTGTAGCTTATGCGGATTTTGGGCAGCGCGGTTATCTCGGTGTAGTAGTTCGTCTGCCAGTCGTCACCCTGCGCGGGGTCGTTTTCGCCCGACGCGGGAGGCGCAAACAGCTTAAGCGTCATATCCGCTGCGCCTCTAAGCGGCTTTTCAAAGAACGCAGGCATAAGGTCAATGCACTTTGCCGCGGGGGATTTGTAGAACCACTTGCCGTTTATCTCCATCATAAGGTTAAGCGGCTCGTCAAAGTAAAGCTCGCAGAACACGGGGTTCTTCTCAAAATGAAGCGGGATTGCAAGACCGGTTGCGTCCTCGCTGCCGCCCCAGCGGAGCTTTGCGGGGAGAGTTACCTCCGCACCCTGCTCCATAGAGGGGTAGAAAAACTCGTCGTGGATAATCTCCTTGTAGGTTTTCATAGCGGGCTGCTCAATGCCGACGTCGGGGTTGTTCGGGTCCTCGATTTCAAGACCTAATCTGCCCCGGTCGCGGAACTGATAGAACGTAAAGCCGTTAAACCAGCCGCGCTCCTCGTCGTTTTTGAGCATATTGCAGAATTCCTTTATCATAGCCTCCTGGTCGTAAGGACCGACAACGTCGCCGTCAGCGTTGAACTCGCTCATAACCATCGGCTTCTTAACTCCGCCGCAAAGCTCTCTGTAACGCTTTTCGGACAGCTTCGTAAGGTTGTAGACGTCGCTTACTTTGCTTCTGCCGAAAGAGGTTCCGCCTTCCTCTGCGACGTCATAAGGCCAGCCCCAGTGAAGCGACATATACTTGTCAACCGACCAGATATCGGTTGCTCTTACTGCCTCGGCAAACTCCTTCTCCATCTCGATTTCGCCGCCCTTTTCGGGGTGCTCGACGCCGCCTATGCAGAGAATGGTGGAAACGTTAGGCGCTTCCTTCTTGATGATGTTATGGAAACGAACGTAGAAGTCCGCAATCTGCTGATAGCTTGCGCGCTTCGTAAAGCTGAACCAGTCGCCGGTTGCCTCGTGGTTAATGCGAAGCTGAAGTCTGCCGTAGGTTCTGAGTTCCTGCGCAATTCTCACGAGAAATTCGTCGGGGAGGTTGGGGTCAACCGTAAGGGTAAGGATAACGTCCTGACCGTGACGGCGGACGTCCTTCATACTGTTAAAAGGCTCGCCGTCGGTTCTGCCCGAAATTCCGCCCTCATAGGGGAAATAGTCGTCGTAGGGGTAGTCCCACTGAAACTTGACTTCCCTGTCTGCAAACGCATATCTCGCGCGGACAGGCCAAGTTTTGTCAAGAGGGTAATAGCAGAACATAAGGCTTATTGCGCGGTGGGGTCTGCCCATTTTGTTAAGAATATAGTCCTGATTGACGTACTCTCCGCGCTCGCTGCCGTCACCTAGGTCAACCGCGCACGCCGCGGGTCCCATTTTAAGCTCATAGATTTTCTGTTCCATAACAATTCCCTTTCAGTTCGTTCTCATTCGGCGCAAAACGCCGCCGTTACCTCTAGTA
>SFHN01000125.1 GCA_004555635.1 [Eubacterium] saphenum | reverse complement strand
CATTCAGCTATATGTTTTTACGCGGGAGCATTGTTGACGAGAACAACAAAACAGAGAATATCTACCGCTCAAATCAGGTGCTTACAATCGCGCCGATACTGCTGTTTATATGCGCGGAAATGATGATTAAGCCGCCCGACGCGTTTCAGAATCAGGTAAGCTGCGGCGACGAGGAGTGGTTTAAGCGCGGGGACTTGGATTTTATTGCGGGAAAGGAGTGAGCCCGTGAAAAAGGCAGAAAAAAAGGAAGAGAAGAACCCTCTGCACAAGGATTACGGCGCGCTAAGCAACGCGCGCTACATAATCAAGGCGATGGTTCGGCACAACAGGTGGTTTCTGGTGCTTATTCCGCTGGGAATAATCTGCGCGCCGACAATGCAGTATCTGTGGACGTTCATCTCGAAGTTCGTCATTGATATGATAACGGGCGAAGCGGGCGTTGAGGCGCTGCTGTGGCTGATGGTTATGTTCACCGCGCTGCAAATGGTGTCCACAATGCTGAACACCTACTATTTCAGCGAAATCTGGTGGAGGTATATTGCCACCCGCTTCAAAATGTTGTCGGAGAAAAACGCTAAGGTTATGAACCTCGATTTCGGGCACCTTGAAAACTCCGACGTGCTGGACTGCTATCAGAAAGCGGGAAACGCCTGCGGAAGCAATGACAGCGGCGTTGAGGGTATGATGCGGGAGCTTGTGAACCTGCTTATGACTGCGGCGGTTGTTGCTGTGGGACTTGCTATTCTCGGAAGTATGAACATCTACATCGTGCTGCTTATGCTTGTGCTGTGCATAATCAATTTCCTGATTAACAACCACACAAACAAGAAAGCGAAGAAGCAGATTTGGGACCCGCTTTCGACGTGGTGGCGCAAGGACAACTATATGCGCGACATCACAACAAGCTTTGACAGCGCAAAGGATATCCGAATGTTCGGGCTGAAGAATTGGCTGACGGAAAAGCTGAAGGAGCTTAAAAAGGAGCGCTGCGACGCGCAGAAAGCGAATGCGAAGCTTTGGCTTATCGCCTCGTGGATATCTAACATTCTGCTGTGGGGCGCGCAGGCGGCGGTTTACGCGTGGCTTATTTCGCAGGCGGCGCAGGGGAAGATAACCATCGGCAATTTCAGCCTGTATCTCGGCTCGTCTATGACGTTTTACAACTACATCTTCGAGCTTTTGCAGGGAGTAAACAGGCTGCTGAATTGCAGCAGGCAGGTTGACGATTTCCGCAGCTTTATGGATTTCGACAAGGACAGCGCGGACAAGGGCGAGATTGTTCCGAAGCTTGACAGCTACGAATTTGAGTTCAGAAACGTTTCGTTCAAATATCCTAAGGTGGAGAAGTATGCGCTTAAAAATCTCTCCGTAAAGCTGAAAGCGGGGGAGCGGCTTGCGGTTGTCGGGCTTAACGGCGCGGGAAAATCCACGTTTATAAAGCTTCTGCTTCGGCTTTACGAGCCGACCGAGGGCGAAATCCTGCTTAACGGAGTTAACATAACCCGTTACAGCAAGCGAAGCTATTACGGCGTATTTGCGCCCGTATTTCAGGATGTTGAGCTGTTCGCGTTCCCGATAGCCGAGAATGTGTCTATGAGCACTCCATCGGCTACCGACAAGGGCAGGGCGGAGAAGTGTCTTGTCAGCGCGGGCTTCGGCGACAAGCTGAAGGCGCTTCCGAACGGGGTTTCGACCGAGCTGCTTAAGGTAATCTACGACGACGGCGTTGACCTTTCGGGCGGCGAAAAGCAGAAGCTTGCGCTTGCAAGGGCGCTTTACAAGGACGCGCCCGTGGTGGTTCTCGACGAGCCGACAGCTGCGCTTGACGCGCTTGCGGAAAGCAGGCTGTACAACGATTTTGACAAGCTTATTGGCGGCAAGACGGCGGTATATATCAGCCACCGGCTAAGTTCGACGCAGTTCTGCTCGAACGTGGCGATGTTCAAGGACGGCGAAATGGTGGAGTACGGCACGCACGAAAGCCTGCTGAAGCAGGACGGCGAATATGCCCGTATGTTCCGTATTCAGGCGCAGTATTATGTTGATAATCCCGAAAGCGAGGTGGCAGAGAATGCGTAAGGAAAACAAAGCGGAAAACCGTCCTGCTGTCGGCGAAACGCTGAAGTTTATGCTAAAGACGGTTCGCAGGGAGAAGCCCTCGCTGTTCCTGATTTACGCGCTTCAGTTTGTCGTGCAGTTTGTGCCACAGATGGTGCAGATTATCCTGCCGAAGTTCCTGATAGACGAGCTTGTGCTTATCCTCGGCGGCGCTCCCGCAGAGGAGCATCTTCCGAAAGCGGCGATTTATGCGGGGCTGATTGTGGGCATAGGGCTTATTTCAAACCTGCTGCAAAATCTCGCGTTTCAGCTTATTGACGTGATTAGGGAGTGGTTTAACCAGTATTTTGAAACGGAGCTGTCAAAGCACACGATGTCAATGGATTTTGAGCACACGGAAAACCCCGAAGCTCTCGACAAGCTTGCAAAGGCAAAGGACGGAATGAGCTGGTACAGCGGCGGTGTTGTCGGCGTTCTCGACCAGCTTTACGGCATAATCAAGAACGCGGCTGTACTTTGCGGAGTAACCGTACTGATTATTTTCACCTGCCCGCTGCTTTTGCCCGTTCAGATAATTTCGCTCGTGCTAATAACGATGTTTAACGCAAAGAACAACAAGATTGAGGAGGAGAATTTCCTTAAGCTTTCAAAGATGAACAGGGTTTGGGGATATGTTTTCTATCAGCTTTCGGATTTCCGCTATGGAAAGGATATCCGCCTTTACAACAGCGCGGATATGATGTGCGGAAAGGCGGACGAGTTCAGCGACAAGCAAATTAACATCTGGAAAGGGCAGCAGCGGAGTATGCGCCCATTTGACTGGGGCAAGGACATCGTGAACGCATTCCGCGACGGCATAAGCTACTTCTACATCGGATTTCTTGCGGTGACAAAGGCAATCACCATCGGCGATTTCTCGATGTGCGTAAGCAGCGCGGCAAGCCTTTACTGGAGCCTTTTCTACATCGTTTCCTCGGTTCAGGAGCTTAGAAAGCGCTGCCGCTATGCCCACCGCTATCTTGAATTTACGGCGTATCCCGCCGCTATGGAAAAGGGAACAAAGCCCGTCAAAAACGGCGAGCACACAATCGAATTTGTCCACGTCAGCTTCAAATATCCCCGCACCGAAAAGTATGTGCTGCGCGATGTGAACATCAAAATCCGTTCCGGTGAGCACCTTTCGGTAGTAGGTCTTAACGGCGCGGGAAAAACAACGTTCATAAAGCTGCTGTGCCGCCTTTATGACGTGACGGAGGGCGAAATCCTTGTTGACGGCGTAAACATCAAGGAATACTCCGAGGAGGAATACAGGAGGCTGTTTGCCGTTGTATTTCAGGATTTCAGGCTGTTTGCGTTCAGTCTGCGCGAGAATATTGCACTTGCCGAAAAAGCCGATGACAGGCGCGTTGAGGAGGTGCTTAAGCTTTCGGGGCTGTATGACGACGCGCAGAAGCTTGAGCACGGGCTTGACACAACGCTGTTCAAGTCCTTTGACGAAAACGGCACGGAACTTTCGGGTGGTCAGCAGCAAAAAACCGCAATCAGCCGCGCGCTTTACCGCAACGCGCCGATAGTTATCCTTGACGAGCCGACAGCCGCTCTTGACCCCGTCGCGGAGTATGACATCTACCGTCAGTTCAACTCCCTTGTCGGCGGAAAGACGGCAATCTACATTTCGCACAGGCTGTCAAGCTGCAAGTTCTGCGACAAGATTGCGGTTTTCGCTGAGGATACCATAAAGGAATACGGCACGCACGACGAGCTTGTGGATTTGCCCGATGGGATATACGCGCAGATGTTCTCCGCGCAGGCGCAGTATTATGTGAACTGCGCCGTGTAAGGCTTTTTGAATATATGCTCTGCGGCGTTATGAAAGGGGAATAAGGCTGTGACCTTATTAAAATGGCTATTGTCAATCGCGATTGCGTTTGCCGTCCAGGGAACGATTGCGGCTGCCGCTGAATAAACGAGATAATCGCCGTTATTGCGGCGAAAAAGGGCTTTGAGCTTGCGGGAGAAATCCCCTCGAAAAAAGCGGCGCAGTAATATAGATAAGCCTGAAAAGACGCGTCTTCTCAGGCTTTTTGTTATCTTGCGGAGAAAGGGGGATTTGCGGGCGGGCAATCCGACTGAATGAGTCATTCTTACTATGGTGATAAGACAATTTTATGACACACATTGCCATATTAGATAAAGTATCAGCATATGCAACGGATAAAACACATAACAAAGGTACTGAAACGGCTTTGAATGATATCCTTGATGACCGTCATAAAGCCAGATGGGAATCAATGAGAGCAAAGCAAATCCCTGCTGTACAACTTCTAGTTCATATCCGGCAATTGGAATAGAATAATAATATCCTCCAAGAATGCAGACATTTATGATAAACATACATACCAATTGTCCAAAAAAGCACCACCATTTTCTCTCTCGGAAGAAGTAAAATACCAAAACAGTCAAAACGCCGGCACCGAAATAATCAACCATAGCAACTGTACCAAGCAAAGAATCAACCGCTACCGTTACAATTCCTATCAGCCAAGTCAGCCACCATTTTTTTGCTTTCTTTGTTTTTTCGATAAGAGTTATGGAGAGCACAGCAATTAGGAATGTCCAGAGAACATTCTGGTGAAAAGGGAAAATAACTGAGCTTCCA
>SFHN01000124.1 GCA_004555635.1 [Eubacterium] saphenum | reverse complement strand
AAAACGCTGTCATTGCGAGGAGCGCAGCGACGTGGCAATCCCCCGGATCTTCCGGAATCTACGAAAAATGGACAAACGCCCTAACAAACCTTCCTGAATTGTTGGGGGATTGCCACGACCAGTCTGCGGACTGGTCTCGCAATGACAGCGTTAATTCACTAAACACTGCTTTACCGGATCAACAATCGGTGGATCAGTTCCCGGCGGCCGGTTTTCTGCGGAAGGGGATCCTCTGGATCCAGCCGATGAGCTGGCCGGAGAGAATGACGGTCAGCAGGGAATAGCCGATTCTCTTAAGGGGAATATAGCTGAGGGAAAGCCCCAGCACCAGCAGGTCACTGGCCAGGTAAATCCACTGGATGGGCACTTTGGTCATGTGGGAGATGCTCATGGCCAGAGCATCATCGCCGCTGGTAGCGCCTCCAGCCCGGACGCAGAGCCCCGCGCCGATGCCGATGAAGAGCGCGCCCACAATGGAGGCCAGCAGGGGATAGAGGGCGATTTCCGGCCACAATGGCGGAAACTGTTCACAGATGCCATATCCCAGGGAATACCCACAAGGCTGGTTGTCGGCTATGCGGGAGATGTATACCACGCGTGGAACGAGGTCTGGACAGAGGAAACGGGCTGGATAACCCCCGAAATTCTGCTCGCGAAAAAGGGATACAACCGCATTGACGCTACGTTCTATTCCTCAACGGGAAGCAAGAAGCAGGTGTCTGAATTTATCGCGGACAACGGAAATTACGCCGCGCTGTACTACTATTGATTACTTGAAAGGGACAGAAAAATGGCAGATAAAAAGCTGAATTATGATGAAATCGCCTACTTCTGCGAGCAGCTTCATATGATGCTCGGCGCGGGAATGAACCTGTCAGACGGTATAGATATAATCGCCGAGGGCATAAGCGGCAGGCTTAAGGACGCGTGTGCGGCGGTTTCGGAAGAGCTGAATAACGGCAACCCGCTTGGCGATGCGATGGAAAAATGCGGGCTTTTCCCCGACTATGCTGTTAAGATGGTTCGCGTCGGTACGATTTCTGGCAGCCTTGAAAGCGTGCTGGACGGTCTGCGTGACTACTATGAGGAGCGCGCGGAGCTTATACGGACGGTTCGCGCGGCGGTGCTTCACCCGCTGCTGTTGCTTGTGATAATGACCGTGGTCATCATTGTGCTGGTTGTAGCGGTGCTTCCGATGTTCGGCGATATTTTCGCGCAGTTTGACAGCACGGTATCGCAGCTTGTCGGAAACACGGTTGACGCCGCGTTCAGAACGGGTACGATTATTATGTGCGTGCTGCTTGCGCTTATTGCGGCGGCAGCGGTTGTCGGAATCCTTTCGGTTATCCCCGGCGCAAGACGCGCTCTTAGCAGGTTTGCCTCGCGCTTTCCGCTGACAAGAGGCATTTCCGTAAGATTTGCGCGCGCAAAGGCAGCAAAGGCAATGCAGATTATGGTGGCGGCGGGGCTTACTCCCGAGGATACGCTGGAGTATGCGGCGGCGCTTGTTGACAACGCCGATATTCACGAGCGCCTGCTTGCCTGCTGCGAGAAGGTGAAAACAGGCGAGAGCTTCGCGCAGACGGTTGCCGATTCGGGAGTGTTCCCTGCGCTGTATTCCCGCTCACTTAATATCGCATATTCCAGCGGCTCGCAGGATAAGGCTTGGAACACAATCAGCCAAAAATGCACCGAGGAAGCGCAGCACAGTACCGAGGTGCTGATTAGCTTTATCGAGCCTGCGATAATAATTGTGCTTGTTACAATGATTAGCGCGATACTTCTGACTGTTATGATTCCGCTGATGAACATACTTTCCGTACTTTAACAGGAGAACAAATGAAAAGCAAGAAAAACGTCATTCCGACAGTGCTTTCGCTTGCGCTGACAGCGGCGCTGTTTGTCGGGTGCATACTGTTTCTCGGCAGACTTCGCTCTGAAACCGACAGAAGCGAGCTTGAGAGCGTTCGCAGCAGGGTGGAAAAGGGCATAACGCTGTGCTATTCGATAGAGGGCGCGTACCCCGAGAGCCTTGACTACCTTGTTGAGAATTACGACGTAAGCTATGACAGCGAAAAATACATCGTGCATTTTCTTCCCGCTGCCGATAACATTCGCCCGACCGTAAGCGTTATAGAAAGGAAGCCCTAATGAAAAAGCATATTACAAAGGATTTCACCGAAATAATCGGTACAACGGGAAGTATGCTTCTTTTCGCGGCTTTCGCGCTGTGTATGCTGATTATGATAAGCGCCGCGGCGAGCACCTATTCCCGTATAAGCGTCGGGTTTGAAAAGACTTTCGGCAGTTCTTCCGCTTTGGGCTATGTGTCAAATAAGCTGCGCTCCGCAGAGGATACACAGCTTCTCGGTGACGGCAGCGGCGCGGCGGTAATAAACGGCAAGGTTGCCTGTGTGATATATTGCAGCGACGGCGGAATTTATGAGAAGAATGTTCCGCTCGGCGGCGAATACACCCTGACGGGCGGGAGCCGTATTTTTGACGCAGAGTCACTTAACATAACCGAGGAAAACGGGCTTTATCGCGTTGTTGTGGCAAACGACGGGGAAGACGCCGCAGTGCTGGTAAGGAAAGGGTGATACCGCTGAAAACAGGAATTAGAGGGCATTATTTCTTTATTGAGCTGCTGATTTCGCTGATGTTTTTCAGCATTTCGGGTGCGGTTATCCTGAGGGTATTTGCGGCTGCGCATATCAGCTCGCAGCAGACCGTGCTAAGAGAAAACGCGGTGCTGTGCGCGCAGAGCGTTGCAGAAGCGTATTCCGTCAGCGCCGATTTGCAGACGGCTTGCGAGCAGGTTTTCGGGCAATCTCCCGACGGTATGACGGTGCAATTAGATGAAGCTTTCCGCCCGACGGAAATTGCTCCCGAGGTGACGCTTGTGCTGTCCGAGGAAAAAATCGAAGCGCCCGCAGGCACGCTTTGCAGGCTTTCGATGAATTTCTCTTATGAGGGAAACGAGCTTTACGCGCTTAGCTGCGCGGCGTATTCCCCCGAGAAAGGAGGACAGCCGTGAGCGAGCCGAGAAAAAACCGCCCCGCAGGACTAGGGATAGGCTATGTTTCGGTTATGATAGTGCTGACCGTGATTTGCCTTACGGTCTTTGCGGTGCTTAGCTTCAGCGCAGCCGAAACTAATAGGAAGTTTTCCGAAAAGAACGCCGATTTCACGCGGGAATACTATGCCGCGGACGCTGCCGCAAAGGAAATTCTGTCTGTCCTTGACGGCGCGGCAAACGAAGCGATGTTCTTTGATGACTTCTGTGAAGCCGCACAGGCGGTTGAGGGAGTTTCCTGCAAAAATCTTCCCGAGGGCTTCTGCGCAGAGTATTCTGTGCCGATTAACGAAAGGCTTATGCTTGACGTAAGCGTTGTATTTCCGAATGAGCCGCAGGACGGCGAGCGTTTTGTAACACGGCGCTGGCAGACAATCCCCGCGTCGCAGGCAGGGGACAGCAATCTTGATGTCTGGGACGGCAATTCACCAATCTGATTATGTGAGGAAACAAGAATGGAACTTAACGACATTATAAAGTATTCTGTGGAGAAAAACGCTTCGGATATTTTCATCATTTCGGGCGCGCCGCTAAGCTGCAAGGTAAGCGGGAGAATGCACAGAATAGAAGAACAGCCGCTTACGCCCGAGGATACGGCGCGCTATGTCCGCGGAATATTTGAGCTGGCGCATATCCCGGTACCGGAGGAAACCGCAATCGGCAGAGAGCTTGACTTTTCGTTGTCTGTTCCGGGTATGGGACGATTTCGCGTAAACGTCTACCGTCAGAGAGGCTCGTTTGCTGCTGTAATGAGATATGTGCCGTTTGAGCTGCCCGACCCACAAAAGCTTAGCATACCCGAGGAGGTAATGCGCCTTGCCGACGAGAAAAACGGAATAGTGCTTGTCACGGGAGTTGCGGGAGCGGGCAAGTCCACCACGCTGTCCAGCATTATCAACAGGATAAACGAAACGCGCGACGGGCATATAATAACGATAGAGGACCCTATCGAGTTTCTCCACCGCCATAAGAGGTGCCTTATTTCTCAGCGCGAAATCAACATCGACACCGAAACCTATCTCGACGCGCTGCGCGCCGCGCTTCGCCAGTCGCCGGACGTGATTTTCCTCGGCGAAATGCGTGACTACGAAACAATCAGCGTTGCGATGACCGCGGCGGAAACGGGGCAGCTTGTGCTTTCGACGCTTCACACGCTCGGAGCGGCGAACACTATTGACCGAATAATCGACGTTTTCGCGCTTAATCAGCAGCACCAGATACGCATTCAGCTTTCGATGGTGCTAAACGCAGTGGTGTCGCAGCAGCTTCTTCCTGCGGTAGACGGGGGAGTTGTTCCAGCGTTTGAAATAATGACGATGAACAGCGCAATCCGAACGCTTATCCGCGAGGAAAAAACTCACCAGATAGACCTGATAATGCAGTCAACCCCGGGAATGCAGACGATGGACAGCTGCATTATGAAGCTGTATCAGCAGGGGAAAATCACCGCGCGTACGGCTGTTGACTTCGCATATAATCAAGAACTGATGTCAAAGCGGATTAGGATTTAGTGTTTTTTCATAAAATTGTTTGTTTATAATTACCAAAAACGCTTTGACAAATTTTTCACCATTTTGTCAAAAAAACTGTTGACGAATGCCGAAGTTTGTGCTAATATTATATATGAATAATAAGATAGAGAA